>DATIBR010000049.1 GCA_035457425.1 Terriglobales bacterium | reverse complement strand
TTGCTGCTCTGGGCGGCGCGCGCCGAGCCGCCGGAGAACGCCGCGTATCCGAGCGACTTCAGGCGCTCCGCCAGCGCCGGGTCAAGGCCGGTCTGCTCGGCGGTCTCGCGGTCCGGCGTGTTGCGGCGAACGGTGTCGGTGAGCTGGGCGCGCAGCTCTTCCGAGACCGCCTTCTTCGACGCGAACAGGTTGTTCAGCTCGCGCGGATCCTGGCGCAGGTCGTAGAGCTCGGGCTTGGGAGCGTCGATGAACTTGTAGCCGCCCTTCTGCAGGCCGCGCAGCTCGCTCCAGTTGAAGTGAAGGCGCGGCATGAAGGTCTCGGCGTAGAGCTCGCTGGGCTTCTCCGGCGTCTTGCCGGAAAAGTAGGCGGCGCGGCTGGAGCCTTGCATGCCCGCGGGAGACGCCAGGCCGAGCAGCTCGAGGACGGTCGGCATCACGTCGACGAGAGAAACATCGTCGCGGATGACGCGCGGCTTCGCGCGCGCGTCGCCGGCGGGCAGCTTGAGGATGAGCGGCACGTGCAAGGTGCTGTTGTAGATGTAGAAGCCGTGCGTCTTCTCGCCGTGGTCGCCCAGTCCTTCGCCGTGGTCGCCCGCCACGACGATCAGCGTGTTGCCGTATAAGTGCTTTGTTTTGAGAACATTAAGAAGGCGACCGAGCTGGTGGTCGGCGAAGGCGATCTCGCCGTCGTACGGATTCGCGCGGAACTGCTCGGCGTACGGCGCGGGCGGCTTGTAGGGATGGTGCGGGTCGTAGAGGTGGACCCAGAGGAAGAACTTCGCGCGACTGTTCTGGTCGAGCCAGGCGAGGGCCTGGTCCATGACCTCGTTGCCGGGGCGCTCCATCGCGTCAAGGTTGGTCTCGAGCAGGCGGTTGAAATCGAAATGGTCGTAGTAGAAGTCGAAGCCCTGGTTCAGTCCGAAGCGCGAATCGAGGACGGCGGCGCCAATGACGGCGCCGGTCTTGTATCCCGCCCGGTGCAGGACGGTGGCGAGCGTGACCTCGTCCGCGCTCAGCTTGTTGGCGCTGAAGTCGTGCATGCCGGTCTTGGTGGGATAGGCGCCGGTGAAGAGGGCGGAGTGGGAGGGCAGCGTGACCGGGACCGGCGTGTAGGCGTTCTGGAAGCGGATGCCGGCGGCCGCGAGCGCGTCGAGGTTCGGAGTGCGGGCGGCGCGATAGCCGTAGCTGCCGAGATGGTCGGCGCGCAGGGTGTCGATGGTGACAAAGATGACGTTGGGCGGCTGCCTCTTTGCGGCGGCGGGCTTTTGCGCCGCGGCCGAAGCGAGGCATAGCAGCAGGCAAGCCGCCAGGCGCGGAAGCGAGCGCCGCCAAGGGGAGATGGGCCTGCAGTTGGGCATCGCCGGTCCTGCGATTATAAATGTTGGGTGTGGTAGGCTGCCCGCGATGCCTTCCCCGCGGCTTCTCCTGGGCGTTTTCCTGTTCGCGACCGCACTGGCGGCGGCACAGGCGCCCCGCCCCGACGTCTACCTGATCACGCTCGACACGCTGCGCGCCGACCGCGTCGGCTGCTTCGGCGCGAAGGACGCGCAGACCCCGAGCCTCGACCGCCTGTGCCGCGACGGCGTGCGCTTCGCGCAAGCGTTCACGCCCAGCCCGATCACCAACACGTCACACGCGACCATCCTGACAGGCCTGCTGCCCAGCCACCACGGCGTCACCGACTTCGCGCTGCCCCTGGCCGCCGACAAGCCGACGCTCGCCAACGCGCTGCGCGCCGCCGGGTACAAGACAGGCGCCTTCATTGGCGCCGTCATCCTCGACAGCAAGACGCTGGCGCCGGGTTTCGGGCGCGGCTTCGACTTCTACTTCGACTTCCCGGCGAAGGCGGCGGGCAAGTCGCGCTACGGGCGCGTCGAGCGCCGCGCGCTGGACGTGGTCAAGCGCGCCGAGCAGTGGGTCGCGGCGACCAAGGGGCCGCGCTTCGCGTGGATCCACCTCTACGACCCGCACGACCCCTACGATCCGCCGCCGCCGTTCGCCGCGCGCTTCAAGGAGCGGCCGTACGAGGGCGAGGTCGCGTACACCGACTCGGCGGTCGGCCGCTTCCTCGGCTTCCTGGAAGCGCACGAGCTGTATCGCGACGCCGTCGTCATCGTGGTGGGCGACCACGGCGAGGGCCTGGGCGAGCACGGCGAGGACACCCACGGCATCTTCCTCTACGACTCCACCCTGCACGTGCCGTTGATCGTGAAGCTGCCGAAGCAGCACGCCGCGGGTGTCTCGGTGCCGACGCAGGTGCGCACCACCGACATCGCGCCCACGGTCCTGTCGCTGCTAGGCCTGCCCGCCATGGCGGCCAGCGACGGCGCGGACCTGGCGCCGCTCTGGGGGCGAGGCGATGCCGCCGAGCGCGTGGCCTTCGCCGAGACCGATTACCCGCTGCGCTTTGGCTGGGCGCCGCTGCGAGGCGTGCGGGCGGCGGGGCACAAGTACATCGAGGCGCCGCGCGCGGAGCTCTACGACCTGAAGGCCGACCCGGAAGAGAAGAAGAACGTCTACGAGCCGTGGAACGCGGAGGTGCAGCGGCTGCGGCAGACGCTGGCGGCGGCGAACCTGCGGCGTCCGGACCAGGCGGCGGCGGTGCCGGCCGCGACCGTGGCCGAGCTGAAGGCGCTGGGATATTTCCCGGAGAAGGTGGGCGAGACAACGGCGAGCGAGCCTTCGCTGCTGCCCGATCCCAAGGACCACATCGCGGAGCAGAACCTGCTGCATCGCGCGATGATGGCGGAAGAGGACGGCGACAGCGCGGCCTCGCGCAAGGCGCTGGAGCAGGTGCTGGAGCTCGATCCCAAGTCGTACTTCGCGCTGGCGCAGCTCGGGCAGATGGAGCTGAAAGCAGCGAACTACCGCGCGGCGGCGCCGCTGCTGACGCAGGCGCTGGAGCAGCGGCCGCAAGATGCCACCCTGGCGGCGGCGCTGGGGCGCGCGCACTACCAGCTCGGGCAGTATGCGGACGCGCGGCAGATGCTGGAGACGTCGCTCAAGCTGATGCCGGGGCAGCCCGAGGCGCGCAAGTTGCTGGGCGCCGCGTTCCTCAAGCTGAAGGATTACAGCGCGGCGGAAGACCAGCTGGAAGCCGCGGCGCTGCTCATGCCGAGCGATGCGGAGATCTACGAACTGCAGGCCGAGGCGTATCGCGCGCTCGGGAAGGCGCAACTCGCGCAAAAAGCAGCGGCGCGAGCGAAGACGCTGCGCGCCGCCAGGAATCCCAAAAAGTAAGCCCTACTGCTGGTGGTGGTGCTCCTCGGTCTTGCCGGGCTCGGCCGCCTTGGGCTGCCGGTCGGGCGCCAGCTCGGCCTTGATGAGGTTGTTGTTGGGGCCGTCGGTGAAGATCTCGGTGACGACGCGCCCCTGCATCCCCATCGGTTTCTGGATGCCATAGATGGACAAGATAGTGGGGGCGATGTCGTACACACTGACCGGCAGCCCGGCCAGCTGTTCGCCCTTCTTGATGTTGGGTCCCATGGCGAAGAACGAGCCCGGGACCTCGTCGCCGTCGGCGTAGTCGTGCTTGGCGATGACGGGCGTGGTGCCGGCGTGGTCCTTATGCGCGTCGTGCGCCTCGTAGTAGCGCAGCGGCTTGATACCGTGGTCGGAGACGATGAAGAGGTACGTGTTCTGGTCCATGTGGCTCATGATCACGCCCAGCACCTTGTCGAAGGCGCGGTACTGGTCGGGGAAGGCGTTGACGTCCACGGTGGCGACCTTCGGGTCATAGCCGACGTTGTAGGGCGCGATGGGGTAGAGCCAGTGTCCGACGCGGTCCTCGCAGGACTGCACGAAGAAGGTGAACTGCGTGGGGTGCTTGGTGAGCAGGTAGTCGAACATCCTGGTCTGGGTCTCGCGGATCTTCTGCACGCCGGCGAGCCACTCCTTCACGACCTTGGCCTCCTGGCCCTCGATCTGCGCGCGCGAGGGCATGCGGGAGCAGTCGATGAGGAAGTCGCCGATGTTGGTCATCAGCTCCTGCTTGAGCTCGCGCGGATAGACGGCCTCGCCGCCCATGACCTCGGAGACCTTGGGGGCGCACAGGACGCCGTCTTCGCAGCCCTTGCCGCGGGTCATCATGCCGCTGACCATGTAGCCGTTGACCGGCATGACGGGGAAGGTGGCGGGGACGTTGGCCATGCCGACGGTCACGCCGTTCTTGGAGAGGATGTCCCAGAGCGGCTGCTTCTTTAGCATGTTGGTGTTGGCCGGGATGCCGCCGACCAGGAAGCCGGTGATGCCGTTCTCCTCGGGGGTGACGCTGGTGGCGATCGCGGTGTAGGCCTTGGGGCAGTTGGGAGCCGAGACCGTCTTGAGCTTGCCGGAGATGCCGTTCTCGATGAGCTTCTCGAGGTTGGGCATCTCGCCGCGCACCAGCAGCGGCCGCATGATGTCGAGCTCGGCGCCGTTGAGCCCGATCATGATGACCTTGGGCCGGGCCTTGCTCGCATTGGCGGACTGGTCGCCGGCGAAGGCGGGCAGGGCAAGCACGATGGCAAAAAGAAGGGACAAGCAGAAGGCACTACGTTTCATTGGCCGGTTCTCCCTAGAGCTGGCTGGTTTGCAGAACCTCATTATAAGAGCCTGCGGCAGCTCTGATCGTGAAAATCTGGTGACAGGCACTTTGGAGAGAGACTCGCTATAATCCGCCTCATGCGCCAGCCGCAGTACGCGGTCGTTGCCTACGTGAGGAACGAAGTCGGGAGCTTCGTCGAGGAGCTGCGGCGCGACCTCTATCCCGAGCACGCACACCTGCCGGCGCACCTGACGATGCTGCCGCCCCGGCAGCTGATCGCGGGCGAGGGCGAGACGGTGCAGGCGTTGCACGAGCTCTGCCGCGGGGTGGAGCCCTTCGAGGTGGCGATCGGGGAGGTCGCGAGCTTCTGCCCTGTCACCCCTACGGTCTTTCTCCAAGTGGAGCACGGCGCGTACCGGATGCGCGAGCTGCACGACCGGCTGAACACGCGGCTGTTCCAGCAGGACGAGCCGTGGCCCTACATGCCGCACCTCACCATCGTGAAGATGGCGAGCGAGGAGCAGGCGCAGGCTGCGCGGGCGCAGGCGGCCGAGCGCTGGAGCGCCTACCGCGGGAGCAAGCGCATCCTGGTGGAGCAGTTGACCTTCGTGCGCGAGAGCACCGAGGGCCGCTGGCTGGACCTGGCGCCGGTGCGGCTGGGCAAGAAGACAGTCGCCAGTCGCTAGTCCAGGGTTCCAGGCCTGCCGGGCGGCTGGGAGCGCGCCAGGTACATGTCCTTTCGCCGGGGCAGTGCCCAGCACCTTCCACATCTTGTTGAGCCGCCGGGATGGGCGCAGAGTCTTCGTGTTCACGCCGCTACAGTCCAGAACTCCCCCGTCCCGGCGGCTCCAGCCGTGAATGAGCAGGCCGGGAGAGCGGAATCCCCGCGTGAGGCTTTGCCATGCATATCGGAATATACGGCTCCGGCTACCTCGGCACCGTGGTGGCGGCCTGCCTGGCCGACTTCGGCATGCCGGTCACGGTCTATGACGAGAACGCCGCGCTCTCGGCGGCGCCGTTCGGCGACGTCCCTTACCACGAGAAGAACCTGAAAGACATCGTGCGGCGCAACCTGCGCGCCGGGCGGCTGCTGTACTCCTCCAGCCTGGAGAGCTTCGCGGAGCGCGCGCAGGTCATCTTCCTGGCGGAGGATTTTCCGCGCGACCTCGACCAGATCACGCTGCGACTGGCGCGGCTGACCGGTCCGGAGAGCCTGCTGGTGCTGGTGACGCCGGTGCCGGTCGGGACGGCGCGGCGGCTGGAAGGGCTGCTGGAGGCGGAGCGGCTGAAGACCCCCATCGTGTCGCATCCGCTGTTCCTGACCTCGGGGTGCGCGGTCGAGGACTTCAACTGGCCGGACCGCATCCTGCTGGGAACCGGGTCGCTGCACGCCATCACGGTGATGAAGCAGATCTATCGTCCGCTGGCGATGCGGGGTGTGCCGGTCATCGTGACGGGATACGAGACGGCGGAGCTGGTGCGGGAGGCGGCGACGGCGTTCGTCGCGACCAAGATCTCGTTCATCAACGAGATCGCGGGGCTGTGCGAGCACGTGAACGCCGACGCGGTGGACCTGGCACTGGCGCTGGGCCTGGACAAGCGCATCGCGCCACGCTGCCTGCAGCCGGGCGCGGCGCTGGGCGGGCAGTTCGTGGAGTCGGACCTGGAAGCGTTGTCGCACCTGGCGAATTCGGCGGGGATGCCGCTGCGGATCGTGGGCGCGGCGCGCGAGGTGAACCGCACGGTGGCGGACCGCGTGATCGCGAAGATGGCGGCGGCGCTGCGCCAGCTCCAGGGCAAGGAAGTGGGCATCCTGGGGCTGGCGTTCAAGCCGCACACCAACTCGGTGGCGTGCTCGTCGTCGATCGCGCTGGCGAAGCGGTTGCTGGAGAGCGGGGCGCACGTGCGCGCGTACGATCCGGTGGCGCTCAACGACGCGAAGCTGGAGCTCAACGGCACGGTGAAGTACTGCGAGACCGCGTACGCCGCGGCGGAGGGCGTGGACGCGCTGGTGCTCTCGACCGGATGGCCCGAGTTCCGCGCGCTCGACTTCGACCGCATCAAGCGGCTGCAACGGACGCCGGTGCTGGTGGACACCAAGAACCTGCTCGACGCGCAGCGCATGCGCGGCATGGGCTTCCAATACCTGGCGATCGGCCGGGCGTAAACCAACGCCCTCAGAAAGCCGTGTCCCTGGCGCGGGCCAAACAGCCCGCGCTTTTGTTTGGAGGGAAGGATTGGGGTGGGTAGTGGGGGTCGAACCCACGACATCCAGAGCCACAGTCTGGCGTTCTGCCACTGAACTATACCCACCGTGTGGCGTGTCCTTCTATTTTACATGAGGGCTGCGGACGGCCCGCGCCGGCGAGTCGCCAGCGCCTACCAGAGGAAGGCACGCGGCATCGCCCGCCGCTTCCTCATCTAACCACCGATGTACTCCGGCCGGCGATTCTCGGACCGCATGGTGCGCGTGGTCGCAGTGGCCGCGCTGACCACGACGACGGTGCTGGTGTTCGCGCTGGGCTGGAGCTGGGCATACTTCTTTCGCATGACGGAAGGGCCTTCGCGCTTCGAGCCGCTGCCCAGGGTGGTGCGCTCGAGCGCGACCGCTTCGCCGCTCGAGGTGGTGTACCGGCTCGAACTGCCGGGTCGCGGCGAGATCTTCCCGGCGCTGGTGACGAGCAAGCCGAGCGACTACTGGCCGGCGGCGGTGCTGACGGTGACGAACACGTCGGACCGGCCGGTGGTGCAGACGGTGACGGCGGAGATCCCCGGGTGGAGCCGGCGGGCCTCGGTGAACGTGGTGCTGCCGCCGCAGCAGACGCGCAAGCTGGAGCTGACGCCGGACCTGCTGCCGCGCGCGTTCGACAACACGGAGATACGGCGCGCCGAGCTGCACGTGACCGCGGCGGCGGCCGGCGCGGACGCGCCCGTGTTCTCGCAAGCCAGCCCGGTGCTGATCCACGCGGCCGGAGACCTGTACTGGGGGCAGCGCTTCGCCAACGCGCAGCTCATCGCGCGCTGGGTGACTCCGCACGATGAAAGCGTGCTGCGCCTGGTGGCGGAGGCGCGGCGCTTCGCGCCCAACGGCCGGCTGGGCGGCTACAACCCGCCGGCCGACGTCCGGATGCAGGCCAAGGCGGTGTTCGACGCGCTGCGGCGCTCGGGCATCAGCTACGTCTCGAGCATCTTCACCTTCGGCAGCTACACCGGCGAGGCGCAGCGGGTGCGCTTGCCGCGCGAGACGCTCGCGCTCAGCTCGGCGAACTGCGTGGACGTCTCGGTGGCGTTCGCCTCGGCGATGGAGAACATCGGGATGAAGCCGGTGATCGTGATCATCCCCGGGCACGCCTTCACGGGTGTGAAGCTCGGCCCGAACGCGCGCGACATCCTGTACCTCGACCTGACGGTGCTGCCGAAGGGCAGCTTCGCGGCGGCGGAGCAACGGGCGCAGTACTGGCTGAAGCGGTCGAAGCCGGAAGAGCTGCTGATGGTGGACGTGGCGGCGGCGCGCTCGCTGGGGATCTATCCGCTGCCGACGGCGCCGACGCCGGTGACCCGGGCGGCGGAGGGCGAGTAGCTACTTCGACTTCTTCAGGCCGGAGCCGGAGTCGGGCACGGCGCTGCTGCCGCCGGCGCCTTCCACCACCATCTCGGCGTCGTAGATGCGGTTGGGCTCGATGGGGCGCGTGCTGGAGAACTCGCGCTGCCCGGTCGAGGGATCCCTGAGGCTGAGCGCGACGTAGGCGGAGAAGAACTCGCTGATGAGCTCGACCTCCACGTAGTACTCGCGGTCCGGCTGGACGTCGATGGAGATGGGGTTGCGCCCCAGCTCGGAGAACAGCAGGTGCCTGCCGACCGGCACCTTGACGGTGAAGTGGCGCCCGTTGCCGAGCTTGCCGACCGGGTGGTCGTCGACGCTGATGTTCCAGGCCGCCATGCCGGCCACGAAGCGGCTGGTGCGGTACACGTGGATGAGGCCGGTGCCGGTGGGCTTGGGCGGCGGCTGGTTCACGTTCACGTTGAGGTTGGCGTTGACGTTCACCGTGATGGCGACCATCTTCTCGTAGGCGTCGCGATAGGTGGTGTTGGTGGGCTCGGTGGTGTAGGCGACGCGGTAGAAGCTGAGCGCTTCCTGGTTGCTGCCTTTCTTCTCCAGCACCTTTCCGAGGCCGAAGTTCACGGCCGGATTCCGGGGATCCTGGGCGAGGAGCGCGCGATAGCTGCTTTCCGCGCCGGGGAGGTCGCCCTTCTTCTCGTAGGCGCGCGCCAGGCCGACGCGCGGGGACTGCAGCGCGGGGTCGAGCTTGAGCGCCTGGTTGAATTCGAGGACGGCGCCATCGGCCTCGCCCTGCTCGAGCATCACGTCGCCGAGCGCGGCGTGCGTCATGGCGTCGTTCGGATCGAGGTCGCGGGCCTTGCGCAGTTCGGCGAGCGCAGCGGGGTAGTCCTTGCGCAGCGTCATCGCGATGCCCATGCCGCGGTGCGCGACGGCGTTGTTGGGCTCGGCGGCCAGCGCCTTGCCGAACTCGGAGAGCGAGGCGTCGGCGCGGCCCTGCTGGACGAGCGCGCTGCCGAGGCCGGCGTGGGCGGAGGCGTCGTTGGGCGCGAGGTCGAGCAGCGCGCGGTAGTCCTGCTCCGCCTGCGTCCATTTCTGCGTCTTCAGGTTCGACTCGGCGCGCGGCTTCAGGAACTTGGCGCCCGCGACTCTCACGGCTTCGATGAGCTTGTCGGTATCAGAGCGCAGTTCGAGGCCGCGGAGGTAGTTGGCGTCGGGGGCGAAGGAGACGCCCTGCTGCTCCACCAGCACGGAGACGCGCTGCGGGCTCACGCCGTTGGAGAGCAGGCGGTCGATGTCGGCTTGCGAAAGCGCGCCGCCCTGAGCGAGGACGAGCGCCGCCAGCGACACGACCACCAGGCCGAGGGTAAGAGTGCGTCTCATGATTGGGCCGGGGGAGCGAGAGAATGATACCTCCGTTCCGGCCGCTGGCATAATGAGAACAGCTACCCGTGAGCCAACCGACGATCACCGAGCCGTTCGTCCCGCGGCGCTTCCTGCGGACCGGGCACCTGCAGACCATGGCAGGGAACTACCTGCCGCGGCCGCACGCGCTGCCTGAGCCGGAGGCGCGCCTGTTCCAGGTCGAACCGGAGGTGCAGGTGCTGTGCCAGTGCCACTGGCAGCCGGACCGGCTGGCCGCGCCGCTCACGGCGGTGCTGGTCCACGGGCTGGAGGGGTCCAGCGAGTCGCAATACATGTACGGCCTGGGGACGAAGGCATATGCGGCCGGCATGAACGTCGTCCGCATGAACATGCGGACGTGCGGCGGGACGGAGTCGCTGGCGCCCACGCTCTACCACAACGGGTTGGGCGCCGACGTCGGCGCGGTGCTGGAGGAACTGGTCCGCGCGGAGGGGCTGAAGCGGGTGGCGATGGTCGGCTACTCGATGGGCGGGAACCTGGTGCTGTATCGCGCGGGCACCTGGGGGAAAGACACGCCACCGGAGCTGGCGGCAGTGTGCGCCGTCTCGCCCTCGATGGACCTGGCCGCGTCGGCCGACGCGCTGGGCGAGGCGCAGAACTTCGCCTACGAGTGGCACTTCGTACGCAAGCTCAAGGCGCGCTTCCGAAAGAAGTGCCGGCTGCATCCGGGGAAGTACGACCCCGGGCGGACGCGGGGCATTCGCAGCATCCGCGAGTTCGACGACCGGATCACCGCGCCGTATTCGGGGTTTCGCGACGCCGACGACTACTACGCACGCTGCTCCGCGGCGCAGTACCTCGACCGCATCGCTGTGCCGGCGCTCATCATCCACGCGCTCGACGACCCATTCATCCGCGTCTCGGCGGAGACGCGCGCCCGCGCGCTCGCCAACCCGAACATCACCTACATCGAGACGGAGCACGGCGGGCACTGCGCGTTCCTGGCGGCGCCGAACGGCTACGACGGGCGCTGGGCGGAGCGGCAGGTAGTGAGGTTCCTGAGCGGTCTGGTAAAATGACGACTCCGCCGTACTCCTGCGTGGGCGCTTAACTCAGCGGTAGAGTGCCATCTTCACACGGTGGAAGTCGTAGGTTCGAATCCTACAGCGCCCACCATCCCACCTAGATGTCCGTCGACGAGGTCCTTCGCTCCGCTCAGGATTTCGCCTGCGGGCTCCCGGTCGCCGCGGCGGCCTCACGCCCGCAAAGCGGCTCAAGTTCGAATCCTACAGCGCCCACCATCTTCAGCTTCCTCTTATGTGCTACTTCGCGCGATACACCCGGACGTAATCCACCAACATCGCTTGCGGGAAGCGGGACGAGTCGTCCGGAGGGCCGGGCCAGTCGCCGCCGACCGCCACGTTGAGCAGCAGGAAGAAGGGGTGGTCGAAGACCCAGCGGCCGCCGGCGGGGACGTCGGCAGGGGTGCGCGTCTGGTAGAGCCGGCCGTCCACGTAGAAGCGCAGCGCCTGGGGCTCCCACTCGACCGCGAAGAGGTGGAAGTTGTCGGCGAAGCGGCCGGAGGGCAGGGAATAGGGCGCGGTGAGCGAGTGGCCGGCGAAAAATCCCGGACCATGCGCGCTGCCGTGGACGGTCGCCGGCTCCTTGCCGATGTTTTCCATGATGTCGATCTCGCCGCACGCGGGCCAGCCGGCGCTCTCGATGTCGTGGCCGAGCATCCAGAACGCCGGCCAGATGCCCTGGCCGGCCGGGATCTTGATGCGCGCCTCGAAACGGCCATACGCCTGCTCGAACTTGCCCGCGGTCTTGAGGCGCGCCGAAGTGTAGTCGCGCGTGACCCCGTCCGCGCCGATGTGCTTCTCCTTGATCGCGGTGATGACGAGGTTCCCATGTTCGAGGTGGGCGTTCTCGGGCCGCGCCGTGTAGTACTCGAGCTCGTGATTTCCCCAGCCGTGCCCGCCGGTCTCCATCACCCACTTCGCCGGGTCGGGTAGCGAGCCGTCGGGCCCGTCGAACTCGTCGCTCCAGGTGGGGATCCACGCGGCGGGTGCGGGCGCGGAACTGTGAGCCGGCGGGCGCGCGGCAAGTCCGAGCACGAGCACGAGCAGGGTGGCGATCGCGCGCATCGCTGCGGATTGTAACGCCGGGCCGGCCTGGGTGTCCGTTCGCCGGGGTGTAGAATCCCCTTCTGCCATGCCCGCCGACCGCGAAAACCGCAGCTCCGGCGGCCCTTCCGAGGGTCCGGAGGGGGCGCAACTTTCGGCTGCGAAAGGGGTTTCTACGCCTGTGAGCACCATGGCCATTGGCGCGGGTGTACCTGTGGGGGCGCGTGGCGACCGGCAGCGGATGCTGACGCCGGTGGATTACGCCCAGCTCGACGACGCGGCGG
This sequence comes from Terriglobales bacterium, assembly GCA_035457425.1. Taxonomy (NCBI): domain Bacteria; kingdom Pseudomonadati; phylum Acidobacteriota; class Terriglobia; order Terriglobales; species Terriglobales bacterium. The sequence goes on along the minus strand of DATIBR010000049.1, from coordinate 3,228 downwards.
TGATGCTGCGCGTGCAGACCGGCGACGATGCGGCCTTCGACTACCTGGTGGAGAAATTCCGGCGCCCGATCGTGAGCTTCATGTACCGGAACGCGCACAACCAGGGCGTGGCGGAGGAGCTGGCGCAGGAGGTGTTCCTGCGCGTCTACCGTTCGAAGCAGACGTACGCGGCGGAGGCGAAGTTCTCGACCTGGCTGTATCGCATCGCGACCAACCTGGCGGTGAACCACGCGCGCGACACGCGCGGCGAGAAGGCCGGGGTGAGCCTCGACGAGCCCGACCAGGAGACCGGCCAGACCATCGACGTGGCCGACGCGCAGCCGAACGTGGAGCAGCAGATGCTGCGGCGCGAGCGGCTGGCGGCGATCCGGCGGCACGTGGACGAGCTGCCCGAGCGGCAGCGCCTGGCCGTGATCATGCACAAGTACCAGGAGATGGATTACCGCGAGATCGCGAAGGTCCTGAAGCTGAGCGAGTCGGCGACCAAGTCGCTGCTCTTCCGGGCTTACGAGACGTTGCGCGAGAAGCTGGCAGAGTTCATTTAGGTGGTTGCTATGAAGTGCGAAGACATGCGCGAACAGTTGCTCGATCTTGTCGGAGCAGAACCGGCGGGCGAGCAGAAGCAGCACCTCGCCGCCTGCGCGGCGTGCGCGGCGAAGCTCGCCGAGCTGAAGCAGACGATGGCGCTGCTCGATGAGTGGAAGGCGCCCGAGGTCTCGCCCTACTTCGACGCCAAGCTGCGCGCGCGCCTGCGCGAGGAAGCGGAGCAGCCGCGCGGCCTGTTCGGATGGCTGCGCTCGCCGGCGTTCCTGCGCCCGGCGGCGGCGGCGGTGTTCACGCTGATCGTGGCGGCCGGCATCGGGCTCTACAATATCGGCCAGCCCGATCCCGCGCAGCCCGGGACGACCACGACCGTCGTGGCCAGGGCGACGGAAGGCTCGGCGGTCGCCGACCTGCAGGCGCTGGACAAGAACGAAGAGCTGCTGGCGGATTTTGACCTGCTCGACGACCTGGCAGCGCAGCAGCAACACCAGTGATGCGATGAAGCTGTGGAAGCACATCCCGATCGTGGTCCTGGCGCTGGCGGCGAGCCTCGCTTGGGCGCAGGGTGACCAGCAAGGCGCACCCGACCAGCCGCCGCAGTACCAGGGCGAGCGGCACGGGAGGGGTGTGCGCGGGTTCGGCGGCGGCCACGGCGGGCGTCACGCGGGCGCGTGGCTGCGCAAGTACGCCAAGATGTCGCCGGCGGAGCAGGAAAAGGCGCTGGCGAGCGACCCCGAGTTCCAGCAGTTGCCGGCGGAGCGCCAGGAACGGCTGCGCCGCCGCCTGCAGGAGTTCAATACCATGCCGCCGGAGCGCAAGGAGCGCATCCTGCGCAACATGGATTACATGGAGCACCTGACCGACGAGCAGAAGCGGCAGATGCGCGGCTACTTCGAGCAGTTCCGGCAGATGCCGGAGCCGCGGCGGCGCATGGTCAAGCGGGCGTTGAAGAGCCTGCGCGAGATGTCGCCGGAAGAGCGCGAGCGCACGTTCAGCTCCGAGCGCTTCGGGCAGAGTTTTTCGAAGGAGGAGATCGAACTGATGCGGGGGATGTCGCGGTTCACGCCGCCGGCGGGCGATGACCGCTCCGGGGCGCGACGGGACGACGAGCGCGATCCGCGCGAGGAGATGTTGAACCCGCGGCTGCCGCCCAACCAGGTGGAGAAACCGCGCGAGGAGTGAGACTGTGGAAAGTGGGCGGCGCCGGCGCGAGCCGGCGCTTTTTCTTGCGCGCTCGAGGACGAGCGCGCCACATCAGTTCATCATCGCGAGCTGGCGGCGGATGGCGAGCGCGGTCTGGCGGATCTCGTCGGCGTCGGAGGCCTCGGGCGCCATCTTCAGGTAATCATCGAAATCAGCGAGCGCGCCGCGCGTCTGCCCGAGGTTGAAGCGCAGCACCGCGCGCTGCTTCACGTCCTCGGCGGAGCGCGGGTAGATGGCGAGCACCAGGTCCACCACCGGCAGCGCGCGCCGCAGGTCGCGGCGCGCGAGGTAGATGGCCTTCAGGTTGGCGAGCATGCGGACCAGTATCTGGCGCCGCGTGACGGCGACCAGCATCTCGGGGGCGAGCTGGAGTTGGCCGCGGTAGATGCGGTCGAGCTGGCGCTGGCAGTCGTCCGGCGACATCAGCCGGCCCTGGTGGTAGGGGTCGAGCACCACCTGGCGGCCTTCAGGGTCGTAGTGTTTGAGGAGGAAGTGGCCGGGGAGTCCGACGCCGAAGAGCGGGAACTCGACGCGGCGCGCGACCTCCAGGTAGAGCAGCGCGAGCGTGATGGGAATGCCGAGCCTGCGGTCGAGCACATCGTTCAGGAAGGAGTTGCGCGGGTCGTAGTAGTCGGCGTCGTTGCCGCGGAAACGCTCCTCCACGAACAGCACGTGGTTGAGCGCGGCGATGGTCTGGGCTTCGTCCCCCGGGTGCGGGATGCGGGCCGCGACGCGGGCGGCGAGCGCGTCTACCTGCGCGATGCAGGGCTTGATCTGCAGGTCGGGATACTCGAGGCGCGCGATGGCGAGCGCGGCGCAGAGCAGGTCGACGTGCTCGTCCTCGACCTGCTGGCCGACGAGCGCGGCGAAGTACTCGGCAATGGCGGCGTGGGAACGCACGCCCGCATTATCGCTCAATCCAAGAAAACCAAATGAAAACAGGAGGACGCAGAGGACGCAGAGGAAATTCTTTCCTTGTCTTTACTGACCTGAATAGAACCCATCCCGCTTCCGGCCTTCCTCATTCATGAGAAAGATGAAGATAAGAGAGGCCTCTTTGCCCTCTGCGACCTGCTGTGTTCTTTATTGCGGGTCGGTGATGAGGCGGGCGCCACGCTGGAAGGTGAAGTAGCTCCAGGCCCACTCCAGCATCACGAAGACACGGTTGCGGAAGCCGATGAGGAAGAAGAGGTGGATGAGCAGCCAGGCCATCCAGGCGATGAACCCGGAGATGTGCAGCTTGCCGAAGTCGGCGACGGCGGCGGCGCGGCCGATGGTGGCCAAGGAGCCCTTGTCGCGATACGTGAAGTCGCGGCGCGGCTGGTTCTCGAGGTCGCGGACGATCATCTTGGCCGCCCACTGGCCCATCTGGATGGCCGCGGGGGCGACGCCGGGCACGGGACGTCCGTCTGCCTGCCGGAGCGCGGCGAGGTCGCCGATGACGAAGACGCTCTTGTGGCCGGGAACGCTGAGGTCCGGCTC
>DATIBR010000048.1 GCA_035457425.1 Terriglobales bacterium | reverse complement strand
ACCTGATGATCGAGGACCCCGACAAGTACGTGGGGGCGTTCATCGAGGCGGGGGCGGACTGGATCTCGGTGCACCAGGAAGCATGTCGCCATCTGCACCGCTCCCTCAATCTAATCAGGGAGAAGGGCGCGCAGACGGGGGTGGTCATCAACCCGGGGACGCCGGCCGAGACGCTCACCGAGGTGCTCGACCTGGTGGACTACGTGCTGGTGATGTCGGTGAACCCGGGGTTCGGCGGGCAGAAGTTCATCCCGGGATCGCTGGCGAAGATCAAGAAGCTGGTGGCGCTGCGTGCGGCGCGCGGTTTGAATTTCCGCATCGAGGTGGACGGCGGAGTCGGGCTGGACACCATCGGCGAGATCGTGCGAGCGGGGGCGGAGATCCTGGTCGCCGGGAACGCGGTGTTCGGCAAGGGCGACGCGAAGAAGAACGTGGAGAAGTTGCTGGCGGCGGGCAAAGAAGCCACGCTGCAAAGAGTCTAGGGATTTTTGATTTACGATTTTTGATTCTTGATTTGAGTCACCGGGCTGCACCCCTGTCAGCCAGAACTCCCAGAGGTTTCATGGTTAGGAAATTATTGACCCTCGTCCTGCTGGCGGCCATCGCGCTGCTGGCGACCGGCTGCCACCGCGGCAAGGTCTCGAACCCGATCGCCGACATCAACTCGAAGCAGCCGGACAAGGTGCTGTACGACCGGGCGATGGAAGCGATGAAGGGCCGCAAGTTCGACATCGCGCGGCTGTCGCTGCAGACACTGATCAACACCTACCCGGATTCGGAGTACATCGCGCGCGCCAAGCTGTCGGTGGGCGATTCGTGGTACGCGGAAGGCGGGTCGACCGGGCTGGCGCAGGCGGAGATCGAGTACAAGGACTTCATCACCTTCTTCCCCAACATGCCGGAAGCGGCGGAAGCGCAGCTGAAGGTGGCGAACATCCACTACCGGCAGATGGCGAAGCCGGATCGCGACTACACGCACGCCAAGCGCGCCGAGGATGAGTACAAGGAGTTCCTGCGGCAGTTCCCCGACGCCGACCCGAAGCTGGCGGCGGAAGCGAAGCTGCGGTTGCTGCAAGTGCAGGAAGTGCTGGCAGAGCGCGAGTTCCGCATCGGGCGGTTCTATTTCCTGCGCGAGTCGTACCCCGCGGCGATCGCGCGGCTGAAGGGCGTGGCGGACAACTATCCGCTGTACAGCGGGGCGGACGAGTCGCTGTTCCTGATCGGGGCGGCGTACGAGAACCTGATCGAGACCGTGCGCGGGAACGCGCAGATACCCGAAGCGTACAAAGCGAAGGTCATCGGGGAGTACGTGAAGCAGGCGGCGGCGGCCTACGGACGGATCCTGACGCGGTATCCCGCGACCGACCGGGTGGAGGACGCGAAAGAGCGTCTCGCCGGGCTGAAGCAGCCGATCCCGACGCCGACGCCGGAGGCCATCGCGAAGAGCAAGGCGGAAGAGGCGGGCCGCGGCGAGCAAGGCACGGTCGACAAGATGCTCAACGTCTTCATCAGCACGCGGCCCGACGTCACGCGCGCCACGAAGGCGGGCGAGCCGCGGCTGGAAGAGGAGCGGCAGACCAGCGCACTGGAGGTCCGGAAAGAGATGACGGATGCCCTGAGTGCGGGCCAACCGAGCGGCCAGTTGGGAGTGCAGGCAACGGGCTCGGGCAAGGGAGCGCCGCCGGAGAGCGAAGCGCCGCCGAGCTCCGAGGAGCGCCCGGTGCTGCAGAACGCGGTGCCGCAGGCGCAGGGGAGCGGAAGCGCGGCCGAGGCCGAGCTGCCGGCCCAGACCAACGAGGCTTCCAGCGAGGAGACCCGGGAGCAGCAGGCCCAGGCGGCCGGCGAGCAGGCCGACAAGGTGGACAAGAAGGCCGAGTCGAGCAGCAAGAAAAAGAAGAAGAAGGGGCTGCGGAAGCTGATCCCGTTCTAGGAACAGTGCACAGTGGACAGTGCACAGACCAGCGGCGACCCCAGGGTCGCCGCTGGTTTTTGAGGGCACCGGCCCCCCCAAGCGACCTGGTCACCGTGCCCGGCTGCCCACGGTCCACTGCCCACTGTCCACTGCCTTTAGGCCTAATACCTGAGTGACTTTTTAGGTAGCCGGGCGCATTGACTTACAAAGTGATTAACAGTACTTTTGTCCAGCGTTCCCGCCCCCTGAAGGACTCAGCGTGCCTCTAAAGATTCTGCTTGCTGACGACAGCATGACAGCCCAGAAAATGGGCCTGAAGATCCTCGTCGACGCCGGCCATGAAGTGATCGCCGTCTCCAACGGCGCGGCCGCGGTGAAGAAGATCGCCTCCGAAAAACCGAACCTCATCGTGCTCGACGTGTACATGCCGGGCTACACCGGGCTGGAAGTGTGCGAGCGAGTGCGGGCGTCGCAGGAAACGGCGAAGATCCCGGTGCTGCTGACGCTGGGGAAGATGGAGACGGGGGCGTTCAAGCCCGAGGACGCGACGCGGGTAAAGGCCGACGGCGTGATCATCAAGCCGTTCGAGGCGACGGACCTGCTGGCGGCAGTGAAGAAGATCGAAGAGAAGCTGGCGGCTCCGGCGCCGGAAGAGGCGAAGGACTACGAGACGACCGTCAAGCTGAACACGGCGGAGATGTTCAAGCAGGACTCCAGCTACCAGGAGTGGCAGGTGGCGGCGCCGGAGCATAAGGATGAGGAGCCGGAAGAGGCTCCGGCGAAGGCGAAGCTGGAGGTCCCGACCGACATGGCGGGAGCGGCGGCGTTCGGCGACATGCTGGGCGACGAACCGGTGGAAGCGCGCGCGGCCGCGCTGGAAGCGGCAGCGGGGGCAGCGGCGACGCCGACGCAATACGCCACGGCGCCGAGCGTCTCGGTGGAGCCGGTGGCGCCGCCGATGGCGGGGGAGCCGGCGGGGATCGCGCTGGACTTCGCGCCCAACACGCAGAAGTACGAGGCGCCGGCGAGCGCGCCGCCGTCCAAAGATCCCGAGGTCGAGCCGACTTCGGGTTGGGGCGCGGCGAAGGTGGAGCACGCGACCGATCCGCATTTCGAGCCGACCGTCAGCCAGGAAAAGATCGACGTGAGCGCGCACGCCAAGGATCCGGCGCTGGTGACCGACGCCGCCGAGATGGCGAGCGCGTTCGTCACCAAGTTCGGCGTGGATAATCCCGAGCCCGTCGTGGTGGGCGTGGCGGCGGAGGCGGGCATCGACGGGCTGTACGCGGACGGCGCGGCGCCGGCCGAGGCCGCGAACGATGAGCAGGTCACCGCCGACGTGACCGAGAGCGTCGCGCGGATGAAGGAAGCCGAAGCGGCGGCGAAGCAGGCCGAGGCGGCGACGCCGGCAGCGGACGACGAGTTCGAGAAGCGCGTGGCGGCGGCCATGAGCAGCGGATACCAGGAGCCGGCAGGAGCGTCGGTGACGGTGGAAGTGCCGGCGCCGGTCGCGGAAGCTGCGCCCGCGGCGGTGGAAGCTGCGCCCGCAGCGGCGGAAGCTGCGCCGGCGGCGGTGGAAGCTGCGCCCGCGGCGGTGGAAGCTGCGCCCGCGGCGCCGAGCTGGGCCGCGCAGGAAGCGTCGGTGGCGGAGCACGAAGCCACGATGTCGCTCGACCAGGAGATGCTGAAGGCGTTCTCGGCGGCGGTGCCGCCGGATCCCGAGCCGCTCGCGCCCGCGCCGGAACCGGTGGCGGTCGCACAGCCAGAACCCGCGCCCGCACCTGCGCCGGTGAACGCGCCCGACCTGGAGCTGGCGAAGGAGATGGCCAAGGCGGTGGCGCCGGACGCTGGTCCGGGGACCATCGCGATGGCGGCCGCGGCGGCAGCGTCGGCGACGGGCGGGTCGATCGACCCGGCCCGGCTGGCGGAGGCCATCCACCGCGCGCTCGACAAGCTCAAGCCGGAGCTGATCGCGCACATCGCGAAGGAGCTGGACCAGAAGTAAGTTTCGAGTTTCAGGTTTCGAGAAGGCCGCCCCGAGGCGGCCTTTTTGTTGTTGTGGCGCTGGCTGAAGCCGGCTCCGACTGGGGAATGTGGCGCCGAGGGGCGGGACAGAGCCCGCTGTTGACGGTTGGGGCGGGGACGCGGGGCTCAAGCGCCGCTCTTCCACCGGGAGCTCGTGTGACGGAAATCACAATGAGGTGTGGCGGGCGTCCTGCCGCGGGCGAAGGTGGGGCGATAGATTCCGCGGTAGTGAAGAGACCGCCCGGAAGGGGGCGGCGGTCCTGCCGAGGCGGGGCCGGGGCAGGAGTGCCGTCATGTTCGAGGAAGAGATCAAGTTCGAAGAGAAGCAATCCAACATCATGCCGCTGCTGATGGTCCTGACGCTGATCATCGGAGTGGCCGCGGTGCTCGGGTACTTCATCATGGAGAGCCGGCGCACGGTGAGCGAGGATGAGGCGCTCGCGGCGAGCAAGGCGTCGATCACGGCGATGGGCGCGCAGAAGGTGCACTTCCACGTCGGGTTCGTGAAGCCGAGCCCCGACGAGCAGCCGTTCGACCCGCACTACCGGCTGCTGGAGAAGGCCGGCTTCGTGAAACTGGGCACGCCGACGTACCAGGGCCTCGACGTGAAGCTGACGCCCGCGGGCGAGGAGATGCTGCAGGCCGCCGGCGCGCAGCCGGAGAAGAACAAGGACGGCACCACCGGCTACACGGTCACGCTGGCGGAGCGGCAGCTGATCAAGGTCGCGAGGGTGGAGATGATCAGCCCGCAGAAGGCGGTGGTGGAGTATGAGTGGAACTGGAAGCCGACCGCGCTCGGGCTGGTGTTCGACGCCAACAGCCCCGAGATGACGAAGCTGCCCATCTACGACGCGGCCGTGCTGATGCAGAAGTACGGGTCGACGTACTACAAGGAGTCGAAGGTCAAGACGACGGCGTTCACGCTGCTGTGGGACGAGAACAACAAGAAGTGGGTGCCGGCGGGCTAAAGGCGGTTTCCCGTTTCCGGTTTCCCGAGCGCCCGGGCGCGATGCCCGGGCGTTTTCTCGTGGGGCGGGATATCCTGAGGCATGGCGCCGAAAGCGAACGCGCAGGATGTCGTCACGGTCGAGGGCATTCTGCGAGCGATGTACGAGATCATCTCGGGGCCCGCGGGGCAGGCGCGGGACTGGGAGCGCTTCCGCTCGCTGTATCTGCCCGAAGCGCGGTTGATGCCGGTGGTCGGCGGCGAGAAGCCGCAGGTCCGCGTGCTGAGCCCGGAAGACTACATCCGGCGGGTGGAGCCGATCTTCGCGCGCGAGGATTTCTGGGAGCGCGAGACGGGGCGCGAGGTCGCGACCTTCGGCCGCGTGGCGCACGTGCTCAGCCACTACGAGTCGCTGCGCGACCCCAACGGCCCGCCGTTCGAGACGGGCACGAACAGCGTCCAGCTGTTCTTCGACGACACGCGGTGGTGGGTCGTGAGCGTGATGTGGAACACGGCGCGGAGTGGGTAGAGCGCCTGCGGTTTCAAGGCATGCAACCCATCAAGTGCGAGGCCCTATAGGGCCAGGATGACGTGGAGCAAGAGATCAGCGGAGAAGTGTGCAAGCACCGCGGATTCAAATCCTCGCGTCCAGTAGAGGTATCCAAACGCCAAGCCCAGAAGGCCGTTGAGCACGATAGCGCGAGCAACGACCAGCGGAGTCAGCGGCGCCAGCAAAGAATAAGCCGGCAAGTGGCCCAATCCGAACAGAAGCGCCGCAAGAATGTTGGCGATCCAGAATGCAGTCGCGGCCGGACGCCCGTCCGGTCTCCTGAAAGTGAAGCCTCCCAGCCAGACCAAGAGACTGAGAGCAAACAGGCGCAACTCGATCTCTTCGTCGATGCCTCCAAAAAAGGAAGCGAGCAATCCCTTCCAGGCCGCCGGCTGGTTCCACAGGCTGAGCGCGGCAGCCGCAGCGGGGTCCTGGTGCCGGATGGCCGGTTGAAAAACCAGAAATTCCAAGGCAAGGATCACTAGGGTGCCGATCGTACCGACCAGAACGCTGGGAAGCAGGATCGGCTTCAACCGTGTCCAAGACTTCTCCCCATCCAACCACGCCTCGAGGATCGGCGCGCCCAGACCAGTGCGATTTGCAAAGAACAGCCCCGCAAGCGTCAGCACCCCGAGGAAGATCGCGCCCTGCGCTACCTGCAAAGGGATCAGGATGTACAAAGGAGGCAACTTGGACGAGACGTTGTCTGGGATCATGGCCAGCGCGTAGGGGAGGATCAGAACCATACCCACGACTGAGGCGGTCCACAGCACAAGGAAGAGGCGCCATCGCATCGGCTTAGGGGAGAGAGGGGGTGCTGGACTTGGATCGGTGTCTCGCATGGCAGCTTTCCTCGTTTCCAGCGCCCCGCGCTCTGAGCAAATCGGCATAACGGGGCTACGTCGCAGGCTCGCCAAAAGACTAGAAAAATCCACTCTGTCATTTCGGCGGACGAGTGCATGGGGTACACGAAGGCCGGTCGGCTCCTGTCAGGTCGGGACGATCACAGAGATGGGAGGGCGCCGACGGTTCGTGCGCGCTTTTCGCGCGAAGTGTGGGAACTGATCACTAGCTCCCACCCTTTCGCTCGCAAGGAACGCTTGCGAAAGGGTGGGGCACCCTCAAGATTCTTGGCTCACGACAAAGCGTGGGCCACCCGCCCACCCTCTAGATTCTTGGCTCACGACAAAGGGTGGGCCACCCGCCACTAAGTTCTAACTGGCGCATAGGCGAAGATGCACGTAGCATCCCGACAAATGAAACGTCACACGCACTACTTAGCAGTAATCCTCGCGCTCGCCGCCTTCGTTATTGGCGGAAGTGGCTACAGCGTAGCCGACGCTGGAGTTTTCACGGGGAACGGACAGAGCATTCACCAAATCAGTTCACACTCGGTACAGCTCGGTTCGATTGACGTGACGATTGCGTTAGGACGTGGTCGTTTCTTGTTTGACGGCACCGTCCCGGGCATGGACGCAGCAGACTACGAGTGCGTCTTCAGGTTGAAGAATCTCACCAGCAAGCCAGTGGACATTCAAGTTGGATTTCCTATCGATTCGGAGTTTGCCGGGCAACAAAAAGTGGTGACGCCAAAAGATTCCGAAGAGTGGGTCTTGGGTTACTCGTTCATCGCGCGTGACGAAGCGACCACATATCACGTGAGCTTTGTTAAACGAGAAGGAAAGCTTGGGCCCGGTCAGTTCCGCTCACTCTTTGTTTGGAAGATGCACTTTGTTCCTGGTGAGACAAGGACGCTCACCGTCAAGTACACCATTCCGATCTCGATGGGTTTGGTAAGTCTGTCCAAGGATGAGAGGAAGGCGAAGCTGCTTCCCTTTAATGCGCAGACCGTACTTGATATTGGAATGTT
>DATIBR010000047.1 GCA_035457425.1 Terriglobales bacterium | reverse complement strand
GGCGTTCATCCTGAGCGCCATCGAGGGATTCACCCTGAAGGAGATCGCGGCCATCGCCGAGCGGCCGACGCGCGAGGTCGAGGCGCACCTGCTCGCCGCGCGCGAGCGGCTGCAGCGCGCCTTGCCGCGTTCCACGCCGCTGCGCGCGCAATTGCTGCGCTCCAAGTCAGCGTAAACCTCCAACCGTAAGTCAGCCCAGGAGGATCGTCCGCATGATCGATCGCGAAGAGCTTCGGCAGTTGGCGGAACTCGACATCACACCGGCCGCGGCCGTGACCTTCTACTTCCAGCCGCAGCGCCCGCAGAACAAGTCGCACCGCGAGGAAGCCATCCTGGTGAAGGACCTGGTGCGCGACGCGCTGCGCAACGCCGAGCGCGAGGGCGCGAATCCCGCGCTGCGCGGCGACCTGGAGCGCATCCTGGCGCTCGCGGAGCAGTTGCACGGCAACCACGCGCGCGCGAAGGCGGTGTTCGCCTGCGGGGCGAAAGGCATCTGGCGCGAGTTCGACCTGCCCGCGCGGCTGCAGGCCACGCGCCTCATCGTGAACTCCCGCTTCCACCTTGCGCCGCTGGCGCTGCTGATGGATTCCAGCGAGCGCCGCACCTGCGTGGCGCTCATCGACCGCGAGCGCGCCCGCATCCTCGACCTCTTCCTCGGCCAGGTCAGTGAGCGCGCCGCCATCCTCGACAGCACGCCGCGGCGCGTGAAGAGCGATGGCTGGGGCGGCTACGAAGCCGGCCGCCGTGAGCGCCACGTCGACAACGAGGCGATGCGGCACTACAAGAGCGTGCTCGAGCAGCTCCAGGCGCAGGCGCTGGCGGGCGCGTTCGACCTGCTCGCGATCGGCTGCCATGGCGAGAACCGGCCGGAGATCGAGCCGCACTTGCCGACGTCGCTGAAGCAGCGGCTGCTGGGGTGGTTCGTCACCGATCCGACGATCGCGACGGCCGATGCCGTCCGCGACGAGGCGGAGCGCATGCTGGAGGAGCGCCGGCAGTCGGAGCAGGAGGCGCTGGTGCGCGAGGTCATCGGCGAGGCGAGCCGCAACGGCCGCGGCTCGCTAGGGCTGAAGCACGTGCTGAACTCGCTGGAGCGCGGCGAGATCCAACGGCTGTTGCTGGGCGAGCACTTCGCCGCCACCGTCACCGAGTGCGCCAACTGCGGACACCTGGACACCCGGATGGTGCGGAGCTGCGCCGTCTGCGGCCAGGCGACGCGCGAGGTCCCCGACGTCACCGACGCGCTGGTAGCGCGCACGGTGCGCGACGGCGTGCAACTCGTCCACATTCGCGGGGATGAGGAGTTCGAGCGCGCGGGGAATATCGGCGCGCTGCTGCGCTTCCGCGCGGACCAGAACACCGCACAGAAGATCGCCGGTTAGCGCCGGCGGAAGGGCGCGGAGTTTCTCCGCGCCCTTCGTGTCTCCGTGATACAACATTCGGTTGCTCCCACGCACGGAGGCGTCTATGACGATCACCCGCCGCGATTTCCTCGCCACTACCGCCATGACGTCGGTCTCGCTCGCGCTCGAGGCGCAGCAGCCCGGCGCGAAGGCGGCGGCGCCGCAGCCGACCGGCAAGCGCCCGGTCATCCTCTGCAAGACGACCGGGAACCAGTCGATCGACGGCGCGTACACGATGTTGCAGCGCGGCGGCGACACGCTCGACGCGGCGCTGTTCGTCTGCAAGGCGCAGGAAGACGACCCCAACGACGATTCCGTCGGCCTCGGCGGGCTGCCGAACGAGGAAGGCGTGGTGGAGTTGGATTCGTGCTGCATGCATGGCCCGACGCGGCGCGCGGGCTCGGTCGGCGGCGTGCGCAACATCAAGAACGTGTGCCTGCTGGCCAAGGCAGTGATGGAGCGTACCGGCCACGTGATGCTGGTCGCCGAGGGGGCGGAGCGGTTCGCGGTGGCGCAGGGCTTCCCGCGCGAGAACCTGCTGACCGACAAGTCGCGCCGCATCTGGCTGCTGTGGAAAGAGACGATGTCGGACCAGGATTGGTGGGGACCCGGTCTCGCTTCGCCGGCGTGGCAATACCCAGCGGACGCACCCAAGACCGCGGCCGACTTCTGGGACCGCAAGCTCGACCACATGCGCGAGGTCGCCACGCGGCTGGGCATCCCGGAAGCAGAGCAGCCCGACGCGATCTACAAGGTGCTGCATCCGCAGACCGGGACCATCCATGTTTCGGTGGTGAACGAGAAGGGCGAGATGTCGGGCGCGACCACCACCAGCGGCCTGTCGTGGAAGATCCCTGGACGTCTTGGCGACTCGCCCATCATCGGCGCGGGCTGCTACACGGACCAGGAGGTCGGCTCGGCGGGCGCGACGGGCTCGGGCGAGGAGAACATCAAGGTCGCGGGCGCGCACTCCATCGTGGAAAACATGCGCAAGGGGATGTCGCCGAAGGACGCGGGCCTGGAAGTGATGGCGCGCATCGCGCGCAATTACAACAACGACTGGACCAAGCTGCGCTTCATCGACATGGTGTATTACATCCTGCGGAAAGACGGCGCCTACGCGGGCGTGTCGTTCTGGAGCCACTCATCGGCGGGGGACCATCGCAAGTTTGCGGTGCACGACGGCAACCGGCGCATCGAGGAGACGGTGGCATTCAAAGAGGGCAGCGGCATTGATTGGCCGCCGATCCCGAAACTGCCGAAGGGATAGTACCGAGTACCGAGTACAAAGGCCTCCCAAGCGGGAGGCCTTTTGTCATTGTCAGCAGTCAGATGGGATCGCGCTCGTCGTCGTCGCGATCGTTGTCCTTATCGTTGTCGTGCACGCGGATGCCGAGGATCTTCATCTCGACGAGCCGGTCGGGGGAGGGGTGCGCGTAGCCGTACTTCTTCACCTTCTTGATGAACTCCGAGTCCACGCCGTGGATCTTGAAGGCGACGAGCTGGTCGGCGGAGAGGCCGGTGTAGCCGACCGCCTTCAGGTCCTCGATCTGGCGCGCGCCTACGCCGAAGATGCGGAACTCCTGCAGCTTGTCGGGGCTCAGGTCGGTGAAGCCGAGCGCGCGCATCTCGCGGATGAACTCTGGCGTGACGCCGTGGATCTTGAAGGCCGTGAGCTGTTCCTGCGTGAGGTTGGTGTAGCCCATGTCGGCGAACTGCTTGCGGAACTCCGGCGTGATGTTGAAGATCCTGCTTTCGATCATCTTCTGCAGGGATTCGACGCCCGCGGCGCGCTGCTGGCGGATGTACGCGGCGTCGACGTGGAAGATGCGCAGCTCGACCAGTTTACTGAGCGGCAGGTTGGTGTAGCCGAGCGCCTTGAGCTCTTCCACCTGCTGGCGGTTCACGTTGAAGATGCGGCCCTCGATCAACTTCTGGCATTCGCGGCTCAGGCCGAGCTCGCGGAACTCGCGCGCGTAGGCAAGCGAGACGTCGAGGGCAGCCATTTCGAACTGCTTCTCGTCGCGGCACTCGAAGCCGAGGTTCTGCATCTTGGCGGCGTAGTCGGCGCTGGGCGTGAAGGTGAACTGGCCGGCGCCCATGCCGCTGCTGAAAAAGCCTTCGAAAGCAATGGTCCCGGCGTCGCGCACGAGCTGGAAGTGGACGTCGTTCTTCGCGCCTTTGACCTGCTGCTCGGTCAGGCCCTGGAAGGCGCTGAGGTCGTAGCCCTGGCCCATGTTGTAATTCTTGCGGCCGCCGCGGCTCATGTTGAGCTGCAGCTCGTACTTGGCGGGCTTGGCGGCGTCGTCGTCCTTGTCCCGGTCGAGACGCCATTCTGCTGTCCAGGTGCCGCGAATGGCGTCGGAGGCGTGGACCGCTTCCTGGAAGAGCACCAGCCCGACCAGCACCAGCAGCGCGCCCAGGAACCGGAACGCCATATTGCGCTTCATAAGAACCTCCGAGGAGAGCCGCAGCCGGCCATGGGGGCGGCGTTGGGGGATAGACGCCGAACCGCGGCGTTGGTCACCAAGAAAAGAGGCGGGCGAGGCCGCCCGCCGCCACACGATCGTGGGGACTACGAGAAGCGCACCTTCACGTCCGGCCGCTTAGCCAGGTGGATGGAATCGACGAACCGCACCTTGCCGGTGGCGAGCGTCATGATGAGCGACGAAGTGCGGGTGCCCTCGCCGAAGAAGCGGACGCCCTTCATCAGCGCGCCTTCGGTGACGCCGGTGGCGGCGAAGATGATGTGTTTGCCGGGCGCCAGGTCCTTGGACGTGTAGATCTTGTTCTTGTCCTGGATGCCCATCTTGGCGATGCGCTCTTCGAGTTCCGGCTTGTCGATGACGAGGCGGGCGAAGATCTCGCCGTTGAGGCAGCGCATGGCGGCGGCGGTGATGACGCCTTCGGGAGCGCCGCCCGAGCCCATGACGGCGTGCACGCCCGAGCCGATGACTGCCGCGGCAATGCCGGCCGAGAGGTCCCCGTCGGTGATGAGCTTGATGCGCGCGCCGACGGCGCGAATGTCCTTGATGAGCTTTTCGTGGCGAGGGCGGTCGAGCACCATGACGACCAGATCCTGCACGCTGCGGTCGAGCCGCTTGGCGATGGCGGCGAGGTTGTCCTTCACCGGCGCGTCGAGCGAGACGCAGTCCTTGCAGGACGGGCCGACCACGAGCTTCTCCATGTAGCAGTCGGGCGCGTGCAGCAGCCCGCCTTTTTCGGAGGCCGCGAGCACGGTGATGGCGTTCGGCGAGCCGGTGGCGCAGAGATTGGTGCCTTCGAGCGGGTCGACGGCGATATCGACCTCGGGGAAGCCGGCGCCATCCTTCCAGCCCGCGCCGACCTTCTCGCCGATGTAGAGCATCGGCGCCTCGTCGCGCTCGCCCTCGCCGATGACGATGGTGCCGCGCATCGGGACCGAGTCCATGGTGCGCCGCATCGCTTCGGTGGCCACGTGGTCGGCGCCCTTGCGGTCGCCCTGGCCCATCATGTGTGCCGACGCGATGGCGGCATCTTCCACCACGCGCACGAACTCGAGCGCGAGCTCGAACTCCAGGTTCTGCGAGAAAGTCTTCTTGTCCTTCACGTCGGTGGCCGTTGCCATTCCTGCTCCTAGAACGCGTCGATGCCCGTGACCTGGGCGCCGATGATCAAAGTATGGATGTCGTGCGTGCCTTCATAGGTCTTCACCGACTCCAGGTTCATCATGTGGCGCATGATGGGGTAGTCGTCGGCGATGCCGTTGGCGCCCAGGATGTCGCGCGCCATGCGGGCGCACTCCAGCGCCATCCAGATGTTGTTCCGCTTGGCCATGGAGATGTGGTAGTGCTGGGACTTGCCGGCGTCTTTCAGGCGGCCGACCTGCAGCACCAGCAGCTGCCCCTTGGTGATCTCGTTGATCATCCAGGCGAGCTTTTCCTGCACGAGCTGGTGAGATGCGATGGGCTGGTTGCGGAACTGCTTGCGCTCCTTGGAGTACTGGAGCGCGGTGTCGTAGCAGCTCATGGCCGCGCCGATGCCGCCCCACGCGATGCCGTAGCGGGCCTGGTTCAGGCACATCAGCGGCGACTTCAGCCCGCCGGACTTCGGCAGCAGGGCCGACGCGGGGACCTTCACGTCCTGCATGGAGAGCCCCGAGGTGACGGAGGCGCGCAGCGACCACTTACCGTGGACGTCGAACGCGCTGAAGCCGGGCGTCTTGCAATCGACGATGAAGCCGCGGATCTTGTTGTCCTCGTCCTTCACCTTGGCCCAGATGATGGCGATGTCGGCGATGGTGCCGGAGGTGATCCACATCTTCTCGCCGTTGAGGATGTAGCCGTCGCCGTCTTTCTTGGCGGTCGTGAGCATGCCGCCGGGGTTGGAGCCGAACTGCGGCTCGGTCAGGCCGAAGCAGCCGAGGATCTCGCCGGTCGCCATGCCGGGCAGATACTTCTGCTTCTGCTCTTCGGACCCGAACTCGTAAATGGGATACATGCAGAGCGCGGATTGCACGCTCACGAAGCTGCGCACGCCGCTGTCGCCGCGCTCCAGCTCCTGCATGACGAGGCCATATTCCACGTTCGACATGCCGGCGCAGCCGTAGCCCTTGAGCGACGCGCCGTAAAAGCCCATCTCTCCGAACGGCTTGATGAGTTCCTT
Organism: Terriglobales bacterium; assembly: GCA_035457425.1. NCBI lineage: Bacteria > Pseudomonadati > Acidobacteriota > Terriglobia > Terriglobales > Terriglobales bacterium. The sequence continues at coordinate 6,920 of DATIBR010000047.1, read as the reverse complement.
GGGGAAGCGGCCTTCGCGGTTGCACTGCTCGATGATGGGGATGAGGTTGTCTTCGATGAACTGCCGGGTGTTGTCGCGGACGAGGCGCTCGTCGTCGGAGAGCAGGGAATCGAACTCGATGAAGTCCACTCCCTTGAACTTGAATGCCATTGGGGACTCGCTTATGAGTGCGGATTTAGCCGCGATACTGCCGTGGCGGCGGGGAGAACTGGAACAGGGAAAGGTATCAGGCGGGCCGCAGCAGGGTCAACGCGCGGCGAGGGCCGCGGAAAGGAAAAAGGCGGGCGACAGCGCCCGCCTTTCCACGAACCCGCTATTTCAAGTCGAGCTTGGAGACCTTGAGGGTATTGTCACTGTTCATGGTGCCGGTGACCGAGACCTTCCAGTCCTTGTCCTTGTCGGTGGAAGCGATCAGCTTCTTGGCCATCTCGTTCGATTCCTTGTCGAACTTGATGACCTTGTTGTCGGCGGTCACGACGGCGTAGCCGCTCTCTTCGCATTCCGGCATGGTGAGGCACTTCTTGGAGTGCTTCATGGCGAAATCGGCCTTGGGCTTCTCGGCATTCTCGCTGGCGCAGGCGACGTCGACCAGGTGGCCGTTGATGGTCTGCGGCTTCATCTCGCCGGCGAACGCCGCGGCGGCCGCCAGGGTGAGGATGATCAGGATCCCGGAAATACGCTTCATGCAGTCTCCTTCGGTTGAGTCAGGATGATAACCGGTGCTCTCAATAGATGCCGCAGGCCGCCCCGGGTTACAGAATCCGGGCACTCATGTAAAATCTAGTAGCGCGAGTACAAACCCTGTTTTGCTCCCGTAAAACCTAACGTCCCGGCCCAGCGGGGACGACTCTGTCAGGAGAACGCAATGGTAAAGGTCGCGAAGACTGCCGACCGCAAGAAGGTGATGGACACCACCAAGTCCACGGATTGTCCCAAGTGCGGCAAGCCGACCCGCATCGTAAAGCGCATGAAGGACCGCGAGCGGAACGTCCCGGGCGGGATCTACATCTCGTGCTCGGCGTGTGAGTTCTTCGAAAAGCTGTAGGAGCAATGTCCAGTGGTCGGTGGCCAGTGGTCAGCAAGGCGCGCTGCGGCGCGCCTTTTACTTTGCCGCTGCGATCTCGTCGAGCACGGCCTTGGCGGCCTTGCCTATGTCGGGCGCCTTGGTGATGGGTCGGCCGACCACCAGATAATTCGCCCCGGCATGGATAGCCTCTGCCGGCGTGGCCACGCGCTTCTGGTCGCCCTTGGCGGTGCCCTCCGGGCGCACCCCCGGCGTGACGATAACCAAGCCCTTGCCGAGCTGGCGGCGAATCTCGCCGACTTCCTCGGGCGAGGCGACGATCCCGGTACAGCCGGCGATGCGGGCCAGGGAAGCCAGCCGCAGCACCTGGTCGAGGGGGCGGCCCGCCACGCCGACCTCCTCGAGGTCCTGCTGGCCCATGCTGGTCAGGACGGTCACGGCGAGCACCAGCGGCGGATTAGGGGCCGTGGCAGCGGCCTCTGCGGCCGCCTTGAGCATCTTCGCCCCGCCGGAGGCATGGACGGTCACCATCGAGGCGCCGAGCTCCGCTGCGGCCTTTACGGCCCCGGCGACCGTGTTCGGGATGTCGTGGAACTTGAGGTCGAGGAAGACCTTGCGGCCGGAAGCCACCAGGTCCCGGACCGCCCGCGGCCCCTCCGCCACGAAGAGCTGCTTGCCGACCTTGAAGGTCGCAGCGCTTGGTCCCACGGCCCCGACGATGCGCTGGGCCTCAGCGACCGACGAGACGTCGAGGGCGACGATCAGGCGGTCTGCCGGGGTGGCGGGCAAGAAGAAAGCCCCCGTTTCCGGGGGCTTCTGGCTGGCTCTGTGCTGTTCGGCCATCGGGCCTAATGTATCACCTATCGGGCTCCTACGTTCCGGGCCACTTCCTCGCCGTTGACGATATCGAGCCGGACCTTCTCGGTGCCGCGCGCCCTGAGGTCGAGCATCTGGGCCGCGCCGTAAGACAGGTCGATGATGCGGTTGCCGACGTATGGCCCCCGGTCGTTGACGCGTACCGTGATGGACCGGCCATTCCGCAGGTTCGTGACCCTAACCCATGTCCCTAGAGGAAGTTGGCGGTGGGCGGCGGTGAACTGAAACATGTCGTAAGGCTCGCCGCTGGCAGTGGATCTGCCGTGGAACTGCTTTCCGTACCATGAGGCCCGCCCGACTTGGTACGGCTTGGAGGTGACTTCCTTAGAGCTGGAGCCGGTTGTAACGGGTCCCGCCATCAGGTTGGCGGCCAGACACACAGTCGCCAGGATGGTGGCTAGTCCTCGTCGCATTCAGCGTTCCTCGTTTCTCTATAGTCTCTCCCCTCCCACTGTTGGTAATTCTATGAAAATAAAGAACGTAAAGTCAAGCCTTAATACTGAGGCGTGGTTCAGCGTGTTGCGCGGTTACCACACCGCCAGTTCTGGCCGGTCTCGGGATGAAGGGCGCAAGAGGGAGGGGAGGAACAAACGCCCGAGACAGGGTAATTAGATGCCTGGAGGCCTGAGGGGTTGGACGGTGGGATGGCAGGCATTCGGACAGGGGAGGGGCGTTCGGGGCGTCGGGTGCGGCTGCCCGCGAGGAGGCGCTAAGACACCGAGGTTCAAGGTTCGAAGGTCAAACTGGAGGTGTCGTGGCAGACTGCTCGGGAACGCTGGGGCTGTCGGAAAAAATGTTGCTCCAACCAGCCACTAACCACTAGCCACTCGCCACTGTTTTCGCTACATTCGCAATTTCATGCCTCCAAGCCCGCCAATCGTGCTGACCATCGCCGGCTTCGACCCGTCTTCGGGCGCCGGCACCACCGCCGACATCAAGACCATCGCCGCCCACGGCTGCTACGGGGTGGGCTGCGTGACCGCGTTGACCGTCCAGTCGACGCAAGGCGTGCGTCGCTCGGAGGCGGTCTCGGGCAAGCTGATCCGCGAGACGCTGAAGGAGCTGGCGGCCGACTTCAATTTCGCCGCGGTGCGCATCGGCATGCTGGGCTCGAGCGACGGCGTAGCCGCGGTCGTGGATTTCCTGAAGGGCAGCAAGATCCCCAACGTGGTGCTCGACCCGGTGATCACCTCGTCTTCCGGCGAGCCGCTGCTCGACGGCAAGGGCGTGGAGAAGATGCGGAAGGAGCTGCTGCCGCTCGCGACCATCATCACGCCGAACATCGACGAAGCCGGCGCGCTGGCCGGCATGGCGGTGACCAACGTCGAGCAGATGCGGGCCGCGGCCGCGGCCCTGCACAAACTCGGGGCGAAGAACGTGGTGGTGACCGGCGGCCACCTCGACAAGCCGGTGGATGTGCTCAGCGTGGGCGGCAAGGTGCACGAGTTCGCCTCCGACCGGCAGCGCTCGACCTCGACGCACGGCACGGGGTGCGCCTTCGCGACCGCGCTGGCGTGCCATCTCGCGCTGGGCCGCGACCTCGACGACGCTGTCGTGCTTTCGAAGGCGTACGTTTCCAGCGCCATCGCGCGCGCGGCGAAGATCGGCAAGGGCGCCGGGCCGGTGAACCACTTGTTCCGGATGGACGACCAGCCACGGCCGGCGCAGGATGCGCTGGAGAAGATCCACTAGAACCAGACTGCAGACTTCAGACGTCAGGCTTCAGCAAAAGCCAAGGCCGCCCGTTGAGGCGGCCTTTGACTTTCCTGAAGCCTGAAGACTTATCTCGGCGGTTCGTTCGAGGTCGTGGGATTCGGCGGCTGCTCGAGCTCCTGCGGGGTGACGAGCTGCGGCTCTTCCGGCTGCGTGACAACGGGTTGCTGCGCCTGCGGCAGCTCGACCGCCGGGGTGGTGGTCGCAGGCTCGGTGGTTGCCGGTGCGGCGTTCTCGGGCGTGAACGACTCGTTCGCGCGCGGGACCGGGATGGACACGACATCGGTGCCCTCGCGCCGCGTCCGCCGCTTGGGCTGAGCCGGCTCGACCACCGCCTCGCCGGAGCGCTTGCGGAGCACGACCGGGCCGCCCTGGCGGCGCTTGGCCTCCAGGTCGCGTTGCATGCGGGTGGCAACGACCTCGGTCGAGGTGGCCGCCACCTGCATGAGCGGCTTGCCCTCGGCTTCCTTGCGGGTGGCGATCCCGACCTTGTCGCCGGAACGTTCCGCTTCTTGCGCCTTGGAGTAGAAGTAGTCTGCGGTCTCGCGGTCGCCATCCATCTCGGCGAGGTAGCCCATGTTGTTGAGCGTGAACGCGTCATCCTTCTTCAGCTGATACGCCCGCTGGAAGAACTGCCGCGCGCCGCGGCGATCGTTGCGATTGATGGCGGAGACGCCCTGCAGATTCAGGCGCGCGACGCGGTCGTCCAGGTTGTCGGGGCGGCTGAGCAGCTCGCGGACCTTCTCGGCATTGTTGCGCGCGATCTCGCGGATGGGCTTGCCGCGCCAGCTCGAGTGCACGGTCACCACGACTGCCTCGTCCGAGTTCGTGTTCGCGGCCTTGGTGTAGTAGCCGAGCGCGGTCTCCAGTTCGCCTTCCTTCTCCTTGGCGAAGCCCAGGTTATTCAGCGTGAAGGGATTGGTGGGGTCGAGTTGGAGCGCCCGGGAGAGCAGGACGTCGGCTTCCGGCGCGCGGTCCTTCTGCAGCAGGCCGATGGCCGCCACGTTCAACCGGTTCACCTGGAGGTTGTTGGGGGCGGCGTTGCCGGCGACTTGGGCGACTGGCTTCCCGATGATCTCTTCGGTGGGCGACTTGTCGACCAGAGCTTCGGAATCCATCTGCTGCGAGAGTTCGTAGTAACGCTGCGCGCGCTCCACGTCGCCCTCGAGCTCCGCGATGTAGCCGAGGTTGTTGAGGGTGAACGGATCGTCGGGGTCGAGCAGGTAGGCCTTGTAGAACAGGCGCTTGGCCTTCTCGTAATCGTGTTTCTCCACCGCCTTCACGCCTTCGCGGTTGAGATTTTGCACCGGCGTCGGCTTGGTGCGCTTGGGGAGCGTGATGCGCAAGTCGCCGCCGGCGGCCGTCGCGGCGAGCGCGGCACAGGCCAGCAGGGGAAGCAGCTTCCGGGTTGCAGAAACGATGCGGGACCGCACGGACATGGGACCTCCGCGGAGCCTGCCGGCTCCGGGTATCTGCTGGGATGCATCGAGGGCTGCTGCTGGCTGCTAACTCTTAGAGCCGGACGCGCATCTACTCACGCGTAAGGCAGGAGCCCCCATGAACCGTCTTGTTCCAGCCCTAGTACTGATGTTGTTGCCGGGCGTAGTGATGTCCCAGAGTTCCTCCTCGCCGGCGGCAGCTCCCCCGAACTCGCAGCCGCAGGCCGAGCAGCCCGCCCCGACGCCGGCGGACAGCGCGACGGTCGAAAACGACCCGCTGCTGGAGGTCCCGCCACTGCCCAAGAGCAAGGTGACGCTGGTGGGGGGCACGGTCCGCAGCATCGACCAGATCCGCAACCGCATGACGGTCGAGCCGTTCGGCGGCGGCAAGATGAAGTTCCTGTTCGACGAGCGCACCAGGATCTACCGCGACGGCGTCGAGACCACGCAGCTCGCCATCAAGAAGGGCTCGCGCGTCTACGTCGACAGCCAGCTCGACGGGCCGAAGATCTTCGCGCGCAGCATCCGCGTGGTCACGCAGAACAACCCGGCAGACGCCGACGGCCAGCTCCTCGGCTTCGACACGCGCAAAGGGCAGATCCTGATGCGCGACCGGCTCTCCTCGCAGCCCATCCGCTTCAGCGTCAACAAAGACACCAAGGTCATGAAGGAGAACGAGCAGCCCGGCACGCCGCAGGACCTGAAGCCGGGGTCGCTCGTCAGCGTGCAGTTCGCCCCCGAGCGCGCCAACCGCGGCGTCGCGCAGAAGGTCACGATCCTGGCGGTGCCTGGCGCGGCCTTTCGCTTCGGCGGCTCCATCACCTACCTGGACGTGAAGTCTTCGACCATGGCGATCGAGAACGAGACGGACGGGAAGAATTACGAGATCGCCTTCGACCGCGCCACGGTCGAGGGCCGCGACGACCTCGCCGTGGGCGCGAAGGTCAACGTGGTCGCCGTCTTCCAGGGCGACAAGTACCTGGCCCGCGAGCTCACCGTGACGCAAGCCGCGGCCGAGAAGTCCGAGAAGGCGGAAAAGTCGGACAAGGACGGAGAGCACGACGAAGACGAGAAGAGCCAGGCCAGCGAGCCGAAGTAGTCCGGCTTCCGCAAAGAAAAAAGGCGACGCCCTGCGCGTCGCCTTCTTTTGTCCGCCGCAGCGGACGGGTGGGACAACTCTATTCCGTCTTGGCGACCGGCTTCTTCAGCAGCATGCCGCCGACGAACAGCGCGATGGCGGCCAGCAGCCACTGCATGCGCCACGCCTGCACCGCTTCCCAGTCGATCATGGTGGTGGCGGTGTACATCACGCCGGTGAGCGCCGCGGACAGGAGGCACAGGCAGCCAGCCAGGAATGCCACCAGCGAGGCCGTGCCCAGGCCAAGCCGTTCCTGCAGCCGGCTGTAGTCGAGGTAGCGCTTCCAGTCGACGCGGGGCATGGTCCGCGAGCCCTTCAGTCCGGGCAGGTCGCGGTCCGCGCCGCAGACGTAGCAGAAGCGCGAGCCGATGATGAATTCGGTGCCGCAGCGCGCGCACAGCTCCGTCTCCGGATTGTGCCCGCGACGCTCGAGCGCCGGCCGCCAGTACTGCTGCTCCTGCTCGACCGGGCGCGATTCCAGGTTCCTTGCTGCGTCTGCCATAGATACTCCTCCCAACTCCCTGCGACCTGGTAAGCGCAAGTGATTAGCCAAATCAGGCGGGCAAGCTTTTCCCTGTGTCATCAACGCGTTAGGCGTTGCAGTCCGCCAGGGCAGCAGGGTGTGGAGAGAAAAATTTACGTGTCTTTTGGCAGGTCTTCAGTTCCGCCGAGGCATGCGGACGACCTTCGGGTTCGCCGAGGTCTTGTGCCAGAAGCTGATGAGCACCAG
>DATIBR010000046.1 GCA_035457425.1 Terriglobales bacterium | reverse complement strand
TGGAGCAGCTCGGCAGCGCCGTCTCTGCCTTCGACGCCGTGCAGTTCAGCGCAAAGTATCTGGCCTTCCTGAAGCTGGCGTTCGACCCGTCGACGGGGAGATTCCGGAACTTCCTGAGCTACCAGCGGGATTGGCTCCCAGACGGCTCCGAAGACTGCCACGGCCGCGCGTTGTGGGCATTGGGAACGGTGATCGGGCGCTCGCGCGACGCCGGGCTGCGCGGCGCAGCCGGGCACCTGTTCGAGCTGGCCTTGCCGACGGCGCCGAGCTTCACCAGCCCGCGGGCGTGGGCCTTCGTCCTGCTGGGGATCGAGGAGTACCTGGAAGGCTTCCCCGGCGACCGCGACGCCATCCGGGTCAGGGATGAACTGTTGCAGCGCATGCTGCAACGCTACCAGGACGCGCGTTCTCCCGGCTGGAGCTGGTTCGAAGACTCGCTCGCCTACGACAACGCCCGGCTCCCGCAGGCGCTGTTGTCGGCGTCCGCGGGGGCGGACACGGGGCCGCGCGTCGCGACCGCCCTGTCGGCCCTGAGCTGGCTGGCGAACGCGCAGCACATCGCGCCGGCAGATCACTTTGTCCCCATCGGGTCGGAAGGCTTCTATCCGAAGGGCGGGGAGCGCGCGCGCTTCGACCAGCAACCGGTCGAGGCGGCGGCCATGGTGTCTGCCTGCCTGCAGGCGTTGCGGATGACCGGCGACCCACGCTGGCGGCGGGAAGCGTGGTCGGCGTTCCGCTGGTTTCTGGGCCACAACGACCTGGGCCTGTCGCTCTACGACGCCGCGAGTGGAGGCTGCCGCGACGGATTGCATCCCGACCGCGCCAACGAGAACCAGGGCGCGGAATCCACGCTCTCGTTCCTCACGGCGCAGGTGGAGCTCCGGCTGCTCGAGCGGAACGAACTCAAGCAGTCCAGCTTCCAGGAAAGCGACGACGCGCCCTCACAACGCCGCATCCACAAGGTGTCGCGATGAGCGCGCCGGTGATGGGAAACCGCCTGGAGAGTTCCCTGCTGGGGCGCCACGAGGTGCTGTTCACCCGCCATCCGGGAAACCCGCTCCTGACCGCCGGCGACTGGCCGTATCCCATCAACAGCGTCTTCAATGCGGGCGCGACCCTGCTGGCGGACGGCTCCACGCTGCTGCTCTGTCGCGTGGAGGACCGCCGCGGACTCTCGCACCTGTGCGCGGCGCGCTCCGCCAACGGCGTGGACGGATGGCAGATCGATGCGGAGCCGACCCTGCTGCCCGACATCGCCAACCACCCCGAGGAGATCTGGGGCATCGAGGACCCGCGCATCACGTTCGTCCCGGAACTGGAGCAGTACGTCGTCACGTACACCTCGTTCGCGCGTGGCGGGCCCGGCGTCTCGCTGGCGCTGACCAAGGACTTTCGCACCTTCGAGCGCTTCGGAGTCGTGATGTCGCCGGAGGACAAGGATGCCGCGCTCCTGCCCCGCCGCATCGGCGGGCGATGGGCGCTGATCCACCGGCCCATGACGACGCTGGGCGTGCACATGTGGGTCTCCTACTCGCCCGACCTGCGCTACTGGGGCGAGCACAAGCTCATGCTGCAGGCGCGGCGCGGCGGCTGGTGGGACGCCAACAAGATCGGGCTCTCGCCCCCGCCCATCGAGACCCCGCGCGGATGGCTGGTGCTGTACCACGGCGTGCGCCACACGGCGTCGGGGGCGCTCTACCGCCTCGGACTGGCGCTGTTCGACCTGGAGGAGCCGCAGAAGTGCCTGCTGCGCGGCGAGGAGTGGATCTTCGGTCCGGAAGCGGAGTACGAGCGCCGCGGGGACGTGCGCGACGTCGTGTTCCCCTGCGGCTACACGCTGGGCGCGGACGGCGACGCCATCAACCTCTATTACGGCGCGGCCGACTCCTGCATCGCGCTGGCGCGCGGCAGCGTGCGCCGGCTGCTGCAATGGCTCGACGTCAATGGCCGCTGCGAGCGGCGGCAGGAGCGCGAGTGACCGGGCCGCTCACCAGCGGCGCCGGGGCCGCCAGCTCGTAGTCCTTGTACTCGATGCTGAGATCGGCGTGCCCGCCCAGCCGGATGGCCGACGCGCTGTGGTTGCTGGCCGGCAGCCAGAACTCGCCCACCTTCCCATAGCGCTGCTCGATCTTGGTGTTGCGCACCCAGAACGACGGGCTCTTGGCCGGTTCCGCCATGATCCGCACCACGGCGAAATCCTCCGCGTCCACCCAGATCTTCCCGCGATAGAGGAACTTGCTCTTCGTCCTGGGTTCGACCGCGAGGACGTAACGGCCGCCCTCCGGCGTGCTCTCGAGCTCGAGCAGCGTGAAGCTGTAGTTGCCGTGGTCGAGCGCGATGCGCTTCTGGTTCTCGAGGTTGAAGGCTTCCTTCTCGCTCTCCAGGATCTTCTTGAAGACGCGGTCGATGATCACCTTGGAGCCGGTCTGCGAGCGGATGACGAACTCCTTGCGGTCGGGCCGGGCGTATTGCATCTCGACCACCATCTCGGCGCTGCGCGCTCCGAACAGGCCGTGATATTCGGCGCGGTAGACGCGGGTGGAGCGATAGCCGGCGAGCGCCTGCGCGCGCTCCAGGTTCCGCAGGATGAGGCGGTCAACGACCTCGTCGGCGGACAAGCGTGCCGGCGGCGGGCCCGCCTGTCCGTGGGCGGAAAGCACGGCGCAGAGCAGCAGGAGGGGGAGGGTGAGAACGAACGGTGAACGCATCGCACATCTCTTTTCCGGGACGCCGGCCGTTTAATCGTGGAGGATCACGTTCAGCAGCGAGCTGTGGATGCGCATCTCGCCGCTGCTGTAGTCGACGAAGCCCATCTTGCGGAAGCGGTTCATGAAGAAGCTCACGCGCGAGCGCGTGGTGCCGACCATCTCCGCCAACGTCTCCTGGCTCAACTTGGGGATCACGATGTCGGCTTTGGCGTCCTTGCCGAACTCCGCCAGCAGCAGCAGCACGCGCGCCAATCGCTTTTCGCTGGAGTTGAACAGTTGGTCGATGAGGTCCGCCTGGATGTGAGCGTTGCGCGCCAGCAGGAAGGATACGAACACTTCCGAGAGCGCCGGCTCGTGGCGCAGCACCCGCGCCATCTCCTTGCGGCTGATCTTGAGCAGGACGGAATCGCTGAGCGCAGTCGCCGTCGTCAGGCGGGTGGGGTGCCCGAAAGCGATGCACTCTTCGCCCACGAACTGCCCCTGGTTGAGCAACGTGACGACCGCTTCCTTGCCCTGCTTGGAGACGACGCTGACCTTCAGCCGGCCTTTCTGGATGTAGAAGACGGCGTCGGCCGGATCGCCCTGCGAGAAGACGTGCTCGCCCTTGGCCGTCTCGACGATCACCTTGCCGAGCCCGGCGTGAGCAAGGAATTCGGAGGGGTTGAAGGTCTTGGCGTCCCTGGTGGAGATAGCGGCGAACGGTTCCCCATTCGCACCGCGGCGTGCCTGCGGGGGTCCGGCCGGCCTGTTGCGTGGCTCGGACGTGCGCGGCGCGCCGTTTCGCATGGAGTACCTCCGGGGCCCACCTGCTCACACCATCCTATACTTCCGCCCCGCGCCGTGGTGGTCAATAGTGGACACCTAGCTGCCCGGCCGAATGAGCGCTATTGCACAGATTGGGGAAGAGCGTCAGCCTAGACTCGGCTCATAATGAAGGCTGATTTTGCCGCACAGGGCTTCGGTAAGGGCACCACGGGCCTGGAAACACGCCAATACGGCGACCGCCAGGTCGTGTATCGCCAGGGCGAGGCCGCCGACGGCATCTTCCGGGTGCAGCGCGGCCACGTGAAGCTCACCATCGCCGGCAACGGCAGCCGGAAGGCCGTGACTGCCATCCTCAGCGCCGGCGACTGCTTCGGCGAGGGCTGCCTGGTCGGCAGTTCGTTGCGAGCCTCGACGGCGACTTCCGTCAAGCGCTCCACCATCAACCGGGTAAGCAAGCAGGCGATGGCGCGCCGGCTCCGCCGGGAGCCCGGGCTGGCGCAACTCTTCATCCGTTACCTGCTGCTTCGCATGGGCCGCGTGGAAGACGACCTTGTCAGCCAACTGGTGAACTCGAGCGACCGCCGGCTGGCGCGGCTTCTGATCCAGCTCTCCGGCTGGGGCGCAGGCCCGGGCCGCCAACGCACGCTGGTGAACGTGGACCAGGGGACGCTCGCCCAGATGGTCGGGACCACGCGCTCGCGCGTGAGTCATTTCATGAACCAGTTCCGCAAGCGCGGCATGGTCGATTACAACGGCAGCGTGCGCGTGCACAAAGCGCTGCTGGCCTTCCTGCTGCGCGAATGCCCGACGCGGTGATGCCGCGGCGTGCGGCTCCGCGGCCGCCCTCCTGCCCCTTTTTCCCGATGTGAGCAATATTGAACAGTCAGCCGCGGCGTGGGGCATCTACCCTTCGATAGCAAGCCTCCTATCCGGGAGCACGACCGGATGGGCGTCGACTGCGAGTCACCCCTGGGAGGCACCACCCCGCATGCGCGTTCACCTGGTAAACCCTAGCGACACTGCCTTCGGCACGGCGGTCATCACGCCGCGCTGGCTTTATGTGCTGGCGGGCGCCACGCCGCGTTCCTTCGGCGACCCCGTCATCTGCGACGAGACCTTGCAGCACTTCGACCCCGCCACCGTGGAGGTGGGCGACGTGGTGGGCATCGGCATTCACACCGGCAACGCGCTGCGCGGCTACGCGGTCGGGCGGCTGGCGCGGGCGCGGGGCGCCTGGGTCATCTTCGGCGGCATCCAGGCCAGCCTGTATCCCGACGAGGCCATCGAGCGCGGCGCCGCCCACGCCGTCGTCAAGGGCGATGGCGACCTCGCCTGGGGACAAGTGCTGCGCGATTGCCAGGCGGGGACGTTGCAGTGGATGTACGAAGGCGGGCGCATCGCCGCCGGCGACTTCCAACCCGCGCGCTGGGACCTGCTGCCGCCCGACTCCTACATGTGGGGCTCGGTGCAGACGGTGCGCGGCTGCCCGAAGCATTGCTCCTTCTGCTCCGTCTGGCGCACCGACGGCCAGAAGCCGCGGCAGCGCGGGCCCGACGCCGTCATCGAAGAGATCGTGGAGCTGCGCCGCCGCGGTTTCCGCTTCATCGCGCTGGCCGACGACAACTTCTATCCCGTCTCGATGAACGACATCGTGCTGGCCGAGCGCCAGGACAACCGCCATCGCGTCGAGGAGCTGAAGCAGATCCGCGCGGAGCGCTTCGAGCTGATGGCGCGCCTCGCCGAGCTCCCCAAGGACATGATCTTCTTCACCCAGATCACCATGGAAGCGGCCGAGGACCCGGAGTTCCTGGCCGCCATGCGCCGCGCGCACATCCGCGGCGCGCTGGTGGGCGTGGAGACCGTCACTCCCGAAGGCCTCAAGGCTATCTACAAGGACTTCAACTCGTCGGGCGAGGCCCTGGTGCAGCGCCTGCAAAGGTTTTCCGAGCACGGGATCCACGTGCTCGGGTCGTTCATCTTCGGCCTGCCCACCGACCGCGAGGACAGCTTCGCCGCCACGCTCGACCTGGCGCGGCGCGCCGGCCTGACCTTCGCGCAGTTCGTGATGCTCACGCCCTTCCCCGGCACGGTGGACTTCGAGCACTGGGAAAAAGCCCAGGGCGAGGA
>DATIBR010000045.1 GCA_035457425.1 Terriglobales bacterium | reverse complement strand
ATCCTCTCCGAAGGAGTGGTCGAGCCCGCTCCATTCGCTGACTCTCTGCCACCGGACTTGCTTCCCGTTGTGCGCTTCACGGCCGAGCAGATCCGCCGCGGCCTCCTCGAGCCCGGTCCCTTCGGCGTGCGCGGCCGCGGTCAGCAGCAGGATTAGCGCGAAGGAACATCCAGTGCGCATGGCAGGTTCTCGGAGTGGTGGTGCGAGAATTGTGGACTGGCCGCACCGGCAAGTCAAAGGCGCGACCGCGCAATGACCGACACCCAACACCCCATCGTCCTCTACGACGGCGTCTGCGGCCTCTGCAACCGGCTGGTCCGCGTCATCCTGCGCCGCGACCCCGGCGGCACGTTCCGCTTCGCGCCGCTCCAGGGCGAGTTCGCCCGCGCCGCGCTCGCCCGCCACGCGCCGGAGCGCGAGCTGCTCGAGACCATGTACGTCGTCGTCGCGCCCGGCACGCCCGCCGAGCGCCTGCTCTCCCACTCCGACGCCGCCGTCTTCATCCTCGACCGCATCCGCGGGCCGCTGCGCGCCGCGCGCTGGCTCCGCCTGCTGCCGCGCTTCCTGCGCGACGCGCTCTACCGCGCCCTTGCCCGTCATCGCTATCGCTTGTTTGGGAAGTACCAGGCTTGCCCACTGCCCGAACCGCAGTGGAAAGAAAGATTCCTCCAGTAGACGATCTCTCGCTCGCGGCGCCCGCTCACACCTGCAGGTTCTTCGCCACTTCCTGCGCCTGGTTGTGCAGCCGCTCGACGCACGCCTCCAGCACCTTCACCTTCTCCGCCAGGCCGCGCCGCTCGCACAGCTCCTGCATCCGCTTCAGTTCATCGACCACCTTGGTCGACTTCTCCAGCTGGTACTTCAGCGAATCGGCGTGCTGCTTCCACAGGTACGCCGAGTTCTTCTTCTTCTTGTACTCCACCAGCTCGACCATGATGGTCGCCATGGTGCCGACCACGCGCCGCACCAGCGCCGCAAAATCCGCCCGGAAGCTCTTTTCGCTCAGGTACGCGTTGCGGAAGGCGTCCACCTCCGCCGGCGTCAGCAGGATGCTGCAGTTCCGCAGCGGCACCACGTTGGAGAAGCTCTTGTCGGCCACCGAGATGAAGTTGCGGATCACGTCGCTCATCGCCTCGACCTTGTGGTCTTCGGCCTTGTGGCTGGGCGCCAGCTCCGTCTGCGGCGCCACCCCCGGCGCCGGAGGCCGCGGCTGCGGCGGCGCCTCACCGGAATACGCCGGCGCGGCCGCCACCGCCGCCGCCCGCGTCTCACTGGCCACGACGGGCGCCGCCGGCGCGAACCGCCCGCGCCGCTTCGAGTCCACCGCCTTCTTGAAGCGCGCCACCTTCCGCAGCTTGTCGCGCGCCTTCCCGTACTCCTCGTGCAGGATCTCGTCTCCCTGCACGTCGCTCAGCTCCTGCACCGTCACGTCGTCGTCGACGCGCGACATGATCGACCCACCCGCCTGCGTGAAGCTCTGCGCGAACGCCTTGATCTCGCTCGCCGCCCGCAGGAACAGCTCGTCGAACTTGTGCCCGAAGAACGTGTTGTACACCGCCACTTCCGCCAGCACGTGCGGGTGGTAGAACGACTTCCCGAAGCGCACCTTCAGCTCCCGCACCCGCCCGATGATGCCGGAGTCCATGATGGAGTCGAAATGCGAGAACTCGTCCACCTCCTGCCGCAGGTGATCGAACTCGCGCGCCAGTTGCAGGTGCTCCTGCGGCAGCGCCGGCGGCTCCACCTCGCCCAGCATCACGTAGATCTCGCCTTCGTATTCCAGCGTGCTCTCCGGCGTGATCTCGATGCCCTCGTGCGGCGCGTCGCTCAGCCCCTTCTGCTTCCGCCACGTGCGGTAGAGGTGCGTGTTGATGAAGTCGCACTTGTCGCGGTCGGTGTCGGTGTGCGAGGTCTTCAGCACGTAATAGCGCAGCAGCGCTTCGCCCGCGGTCGAGTCCACGTGCTCTTTCAGCGCGTCGCGGAACATCGGCGGCGCGATCGCCATGTCCAGTACGTTCAGCCACCGGCGCAAGATCGAGATGGATTGCTCCACCGGCGTCCCGACGTGCTCCTGCGAGTTCGCGCCTCGCGGCACGGGCACCGGCTCGCCCGTCACCCCTTCCAGCACGACGAGATAGAAGCCGTGCACGGCGACCAGGTCGAGCAGTTGTCGGATCGGGTCCTGCGGCAAACGTTCACCCCGGGAGACACGGGTCCGCGCACGGCATCATCCGCGGTTGCCAAGGGGATTGCGCGGTTGCGGAAGTGTAGTCGAGGAGGAAGGTCGCTTGCCAGCCAAAATGCGGACGGGTAGCGCCTTCGACCCGAGGGCGCCTTCCTACTTCAGCGCCGGGAACTTCCCCGTCTCGCTGCCGCTCACGAACTGCACGCCGACCTCGCTCCCGCTGCGGTAGCGGATCACCACGTCCAGCGTGTTCGACACCTGGTTGCTGGGCTCCACGATGGTCACGCGCAGCGCGTGCCCGGGCTCCAGCTTCTGGGCCACCGCCGCCGACTCTGCCCGCAGCGTCATCCCGCCGCCGCCGACTTTCTCCACGTGCCCCAGCGTCGCGCCCTTTTCGTCCGTCACGATCGCCTGTTCGGATATCTCGAAGCGCGGGAACGCCCGCTTCTCCTGGCTCACTACCGGCCTCCCAAGACCAGCTTCGCGATCGTTTGCAGCTGCATGTTGAGGCGTTCTGCGGGCGTGAGCGAAGCCGTCGGGCGAGCGGGAGCCCGCAGCCGAAATCCTGAGCGAAGCGAAGCATCTCCGTACATCAACGGCCTCCCAGCACGAGCTTCGCGATCGTCTGCAGTTGCATGTTCGAAGTCCCTTCGTAGATCTTCCCGATCTTCGAGTCGCGCCAGTACTTCTCCACCGGGTAATCTTTGGTGAACCCGTAGCCGCCGTAGATCTCGATCGCCAGCGAGGTCACGCGCTCGGCCACCTGCGACGCGAACAGCTTCACCATCGCGGCTTCCTTCACGAAGTCCATGCCGGCGTCTTTCATGCGCGCCGCGTTGTACACCATCATGCGCGCCGCCTCGATGTCGGTCGCCATCTGCGCCAACTGGAACTGGATGCCCTGGAAATCCGCGATCGCCTTCCCGAACTGCTTGCGCTCCTGCGCGTACTTCACCGCGTACTCGAACGCGCCTCGCGCCACGCCCAGCATCTGCGCCCCGATCCCGATGCGCCCTTCGTTCAGCGTCTCGATGGCGATCTTGTAGCCCTTGCCCTTCTCGCCCAGCAGGTTCTCCTTCGGGACCTTGCAGTCTTCCAGGATCAGCTCGCAGGTCGACGACGCCCGGATGCCGAGCTTGTCCTCTTTCTTTCCGACGGTGAAGCCGGGAAAATCCTTTTCCACGATGAACGCCGTGATGCCCTTGTAGCCCGCGCTCGGGTCCACCGTCGCCAGCATGATGAACACGCCCGCTTCCTTGCCGTTGGTGATCCAGAGCTTGCGGCCGTTGAGCACCCACTCGTTGCCTTTCAGCTCCGCCTTGGTCGTCATCGCGAAGGCGTCGGAGCCGGAGCTGGCCTCGCTCAGCGCGTACGCGCCTACCGTGTCGGCGGCCTGCTTCGGCAGGTACTTCTTCTTCTGCTCTTCGGTGGTCCAGCGCAGCAGCGCGTTGTTCACCAGCGTGTTCTGCACGTCGACGATCACGCCCGCCGAAGCGTCCACGCGCGACAGCTCCTCGACCGCCAGGATGGCTTCGAAGAACGTGCCGCCGCCCCCGCCGTACTGCTCCGGGATCTCGATGCCCATCAGCCCGAGCTGGAAGAACTGCTCGATCAGCTCGTGGTCGAACACGCCCTTCTCGTCCATCTCGCGGACGCGCGGCCGGATCTTCTCCTCGGCGAACTGCTTCACGTTGTCGCGGAATAACTGCTCGTCTTCGGTCAGCGCTACGAGCGGCGGCGGGGTGTGCTTGGCGTTGGCTACGGCTTGCGACATAGGAGATCCTGACTGATTAGAAAGTAGTAGGACGAACAGTGGATTCTACTCGGCGCGCGTAGCCACTTGCCAGCTTGATGTGGGTAGGCGCCGGCGCTTGTGGCGCGCTCGCCCCCGAGCGCGGCCTTTGACTTTGACTTGGGTAGGCGCCGGCGACTCGCCGGCGCGTGTAGCGCCCTCGACCCGAGGGCGCGGGTGGAGGAGCGTCGCTTCAAATTGTCATTCCGAGCGAGCGCGACCGAGTCCGCAGGACGAAGGAGCGCGAGCCGAGGAACCCCTATGGCACAAACAAAAACGCGGGCTCGTCGCCCGCGTCACCTTCCTTGAATTGTCATTCCGAGGAGCGTAGCGACGAGGAATCTGCTTCTGTCGCTCGCGCGACATCACCGGCGGTTGAGTCGTAACAGCAGATTCCTCCTCGCGCCGTTGGCACTCGTCGGAATGACAGGGCTACTTCTCGCGACGCACGATCCGCAGCGTGTCGTCGTCCAGGATCCGCCGGATCTGGTTCTTCGCGTGCACCGCCCACGGTCCCGACCGGTCGAGCTTCACGTACGCCCGCCAGTGCGGCAGGGCTTTCCTGGGCTGCCGCATCTTTTCGTACGCCAGCGCCAGGTTGTAGTGCGCGTCGGCGTAGGTCGGCGCCAGCCCGATCGCCGTCTTGTAGGCGCGGACCGCGTCCGGCAGCCTGCCCGTTTCGTCCAGCACGTTCCCCAGGTCGAAGTACGCCAGCGCGTAGCGCGGGTCCACCTCCACCGCCTTGCGGTAGAAGGCTTCCGCCTGCACGTAGTCCTGCCGGTTGTAAAACAGCGTGCCCAGGTTGATGTGCGCGGCCGCGTGCCCGGGCTCCAGCTCGATGGCTTTCTTGTACGCCGCGATCGCCTCGAGCTGCGTCGCCGGGTCTTCTTCCAGCGCGATGCCCTTGGCGAACCACTCCGCCGCGCTCTCCGCCGTGCGGAAGTGCCGCACCTTCGCCGAGACCACCACGTTCTGGTTCGGCTGGAAGTCCATCACGAACTGTCCCGCGATGGGCTCCACGGCCTTGCCGCGATGCCGGAACGCAACGCGCCGCATGCCGGTCGAGAACGTGCCCGCTTCGACGAGCGGGTTCACCATGCCCGACACCTGCCGCTGCATCGCCTCGAGCGACTCGCGGATCACCGCCGGCCGCACTTTCTTGGCGGCGAGGTCCCGTAGTTTTTTCAGTTGGAGCAGGTCAAAGAAGGAATACGTCTCGGAAGGTTCCACCAGCCCGGCTTTTTCCCAACCCGCCAGTTGCCGGGAGGTGATCCGAAGGATGCGCAGGACGTCCGCTCGAGGATATCGGTTCACTGTGCCTTCGTGTTCCAGGTTGTTGACCAACTTGTCGCGTATTATCGGTTTCACGTTTGTGGAAGTGCAAGTGGAAAAAGGGGCTTAGTCCCCTTCCCCGGTATTGCGTGCTGAGTAAATGCACCCTCGCTTGAGATTACCTCTTCGTAAGGCTCAACGCGGTACGGGTGGCGCGGCCGCCTCCGGCCGCGGCCTTTGACTTTGATCCTGACGTCGGCGCTTCATTCCGTCGCGCCTCATTCGCTCGAACGAAGTTCTGACGCACTCGCCCACGAGCGATTCGCCATGTTGCCGATGCCCCTTACTCGGGATGAGCGAGCCGCTGAAGCGGCGAGCGCTCCAGCCGGCGTTAGCCGGCGGCAGCGAGCCCGCGTAGCGGGCGAGCTTAGCCCAGGGCACAAGCCCTGGGTAAACGCTCCCAACAGATTCAAGCGCGCGTCCGAGTCCGTCGTGGCGGACGAACGACGAAGGAGCGCGCGATCAAGCGCGTCATTCCGCGCCGACGATTGGAAATCCACAGGCGAGCCGGTGTACGGTTCGCAGCGCAGATAGGCCTATCTTCCTCGCCGCTCGGGCGAGGTCCGCACGAAACCTCCACACTCCCCAAAGGAGGGACTTATGTTTTCTCGCATCGTGCAGTGCAATCTGAAGAACAACCGGCTCGACGAAGCCCGCCAGGCGTTCTCCACCGAAGTCATCCCCAACCTCCGCAAGCAGCCCGGTTTCGTTGACGTGGTCGAGTCGCTCGACGCGCAGACCGGCCAGTTCGTCTGCATGACGCTCTGGCGCACCCGCGAAGACGCCGACCGCTACGGCCAGACCGAGTTCAACCGCATCGCCCCCAAGCTGCGCGACTTCATCCAGGGCGAGCCGACCGTCAACACGCTCCAGGTCGAGACCTCCACCATCCACAACATCGCGAAGGGAAAACAAGCCGCGGCGTAGAGCCAGAAAGGGCACGGCTTCAGCCGTGCCGCGCCTTCGAGCAAGGGCGGGCCGCAGGCCCGCCCTTGGTTTTTGATATTGGGCCTTGCCTTGGACTTACATCCCGAGCCCGCCGCGGCGGGCGAGGGAGCCCCCATGGCCGCAAGCAGATGTATGGAGGAAGCTGGAGCCGACGACCGGACTTGAACCGGTGACCTGTCGATTACGAATCGACTGCTCTACCAACTGAGCTACGTCGGCTCTTCGGGCGGGAGTGACAACAGGAAGAAGTTACTCTTCGAGATTCATTTTAGCATTCGGTTCTGCAGCGCTGTTGTTCCCCTTCGTGTCCCTTCGTGTCCTTCGTGGTTGAGCTTTCGCTCGCGCCGGAAGGAATACGGAGATCAAACGAAAACGCCGCCCGGCAGTGGGCGGCGTCTTCTTTAAGGGAGAATAGTTCCAACGGAGGTTTGCACACCGTCAAAACTTTCTGGCGAAATCTTATGGGCGGCCCAAGAACGGTGTCAAGGAATTTTTCCCGCACAAATACTAATGTTTTCAACAACTTAGAATCGAGCCTCCAACAACCGGATTTTGACAGGATTTGTCACAGGCCGGCTCATTTTCCGTCCAACCCGCTGAAAACCAGCTACTTACCCGGCGACGCGGGCAGCCGCGGCTGCTCCCCCTCCACCAGCCGCGCGGTCGCCGGATCCAGGTCCAGCCGGATCATCTCGCCGGAATCCCGCACGTAGCCCGGCATGTAGCGCCGCATCGCGTAGCGTCCCAACCCGTACAGCAATCCCAGCCCGAGCATGATGCTCACCAGGATGGCGCTCAGCTTGATCGCCGCTACCAGCAGCCCGAGCGCGTTGTCGCGCGGCCCCAGCTTGGTCGCTTCGTTCCACGTCACGTCGGCATCGTACGAGATGGACGCCAGCAGCGACTTCGCCTCGCTGTTCGGCACCGCGCCGGTCATGACCGCGACGATCGGTCCCGTCCGCTTCGCCGCGAAGTTGTCGCTCTCGCTGCGCGCCTCCGGCGTCGCATTGAGCGCGCTCTCGATCGCGCGCAGCCGCTCGCCCGCGATCTGCGGCGTCGGGTAATAGATGAGCGTCAGCGTCGCCTCGCCTGCCGACGTCCGGTAGCGCCCGGTGGCGACCTCCGGCGACTTCGAGAAGTCCACCAGCTCCGCGCCCACCGGCGCCGCGATCGCGTTCAGCCCCGCCGGGCCCAGCACGTACTTCACCGTGTTCCTGACGTACGCCTGGCGCGGGAAGTACTCGATGATCGGCGGCTGCCCCTGCGGCTGCTTCTGGACCGGCAGCGCGTCCGCGAGCTCGCGCAGCTCCGCCAGCGACATCGCCGTCGCCCGGTCGAATACCGCGTCCACCAGCACGTCGCCGCGATAGAACACCAGGTGCTCGTTCCAGCTCGCCGCCTGGTCGCCGATCTGCTCGGTCAGCATCTCGGGTGTCTTGTAGAACACGAACGCGCCGTACGCGCTCGAGTGGTCGCGCAGCCGGATGGCCTTCAGCTTCAGCGTGCGCCCCGGGCGCGTGTACGTCGCCGATTCGAACTCCGTAAACCCGAACTCCTGCAACACCATTGCGTTCGCCGGGTCGGCGACGCCGGCGTCCTGGCTTGCCTTCGCGCTCCCCGCGCTCTTCTCCCAGCCGGCAAAGCGCTCCGGCAGCAGCGGCGCCGGCGCGGACTTCTCCGCCGCGCAGGCCGCGCCTGCCAGCAGCAACAGGATGAACCAGAGGCGTCTCACGATCCTCTATTAGACAACATCTGTTGGGATTTGGTCGCTGTCCTCTGTGGACTGTGGACTGCCCTACTGCCCGTCTTCCTTCTCTTTCGCCGGCAGCTTGGCAGCCACCTTCACGCCGGCGAGCCCGCTCACGTACTTCGCCATCCCGCGGTAGAGCGACTCGGCGATCTTCTGCCGGTAGTCGGGCGTCATCAGCTTCTTCTCGTCGGTCGGGTTCGAGACGAACGAGATCTCCGCCAGGATCGACGGCATGTTCGCCCCGATCAGCACCACGAACGGCGCCTTCTTCACCCCGCGGTCCTTCAGCCCCTTGTTCTTGGGCGAGAGCCCGGCGTGCAGCGCGTGCTGCACGTCGCCCGCCAACTCCCGCGACTCCTCGATCTTCTCCTGCAACGCGATCTTCTTCACCAGGTCCTGCAGCTCGTGGATCGAGCTCTCCGACACCGCGTTCTCGCGCGCCGCCACCTCCAGCGCGTCCGCCGACGACGTGAAGTTCAGGTAATACGTCTCGATGCCCCGCGCCGACTCGTCCCGGCTCGAGTTCGCGTGGATCGACAGGAACAGGTCCGCTTCTTCCTTGTTCGCGATCGCCGTCCGCGTCTCCAGCGGAATGAACGTGTCGTCGTCGCGCGTGTACACCACTTCCGCGCCCATGCGCTGCTCCACCAGCTTGCCCAGCCGCAGCGCCACGTCGAGCACCAGGTCCTTCTCCTGCAGCCCCCGCGGCCCGATGGTCCCGGTGTCGTGCCCGCCGTGCCCGGCGTCGATCACGATGCGCCCGATCTTCAGCCCCAGCGCCCGGATCAGCGACCGCTCGCCGCCCGCCGTCGGCTTCGCCTTGGTCGCCTGGAACTCCCCCTTCGGCTGCTTCTCCTTGCCCTTTGCGGACTTCGTCTCTTCCCGCTCGCGCGGCGCCACCTTCTCGAACGTCGGCCCGGAGGTCGGCTTCTCCGTCGCCTTCAGTTCCACCGCCGGCCCCGACACCGCGGCGACCTCGCGCTCCTCTTCCGCCTTCTTCTTCTCCGGCTCCGCCGGTTTGGCCGCCGGCGGCTGCTTCGCCGTCTCGCCTTCTTTCACCGGCGCACGCTTCTCTTCCTTCGGCGGCTCCTTCGCCGCCGGCTTCGTCTCCGCCGGCGGCTGCTGCTTCGCCACCACCTGCGTCGGCTTCTTCCCATGGATGTCCACGATCAGCCGGTACGGGTTGGGCAGCAGGAACGCCGAGTAGTCGCTCACGTCGTCCACATCCAGCACCAGCCGCGTCTCGCCGATCTGGTACTGCGCGATCCGGATGCGCCGCAGGAACCCGTCCTGCACGTCGAACGTCTTGCCGACCAGCTCGCTCGCCAGCTTCGTCCCGTGCAGGTCGAAGAAGATGCGGTCCGGGTCGGGGATCCGCCCCGCCTCGTACTTCACCTCGTCTTCCAGGTCGATGGCCACGCGCGTGTAGTCCGGCGTCGACCAGTGCCGGATGCCCGTCACCAGCGGATACTTCCCGGTCCGCTCCGGCTTGGCCGGATTGCCCTCGCGCGTGTCCTTCGCGCGCTCCGCCAGCGCCGCCTGCGCCTGCTCCTTGTCTTTCTGCTTCGGCGTCTTGATGCCCTTCTTCTTGGCACTCGCCTCGGCCGCCAGGTCGTCGAGCGCCTTCTTCGCGTCGGCCGCCAGCCGGTGATACGGATGCTCCTTCAGGAACTCCTCGAACTTCGCCTTGGCGCTGGCCGCGTCGTCCAGGTCCTCGGCATAGATCTGCCCCTCGGTGAAGAGCGCGTCAAACCGGTAGCGCGATCCGGGATACTCCTTGCGCAGGAACTCGTACTGCCCGATGGCGTCCTCGAACGCCTTCTTGTCGCCGAACGTGCGGCCCATGTCGGCGAGCAACTCGGCGACCGCGACCACGCTCTCGTGCGCCTTCGACGATGTCGGCGCCACGTAGTACACCCGCCGGTAGGCGTTGATGACCTTGGTGTATTCCGCCTTCGAGCGCTGCGCCGCCGGACGCCCGTTCAGCGCCTCGCGCATCTGCTCCGCTTTCTCGTAGTGCTGGAGCGCCGCTTGCTTCTTCTGCTGGACGGTCAGGCGCTTCGCGCTGGCGGGGACTGCCAGCAATACGCACGCGGCGAGCGCCGCGATCGCTGCCCGACGGATTCGGCCTGCCTTCGTCAAACTCTGCGTCGCTACACCTCGCGGGCCCGACGAACGCCGCAGGCCCGGTTAGTCGTTCGTGAACGTGAGCACGCCGTACTTGTCGCGATATACCCGGATGGGCGCCGACGCCGGCTTCATCGGCTCGCTGCCCGTATAGAGCTGGTTCACCCGCCGCACGTACTGCCGCGTCTCCGCATACGGCGGGACGCCGCCGTTCCGGTTCACCGCCCCCGCCCCCGCGTTGTACGCCGCCGCTGCCTTGGTGACGTCGCCGTCGAAATCCTCCAGCAGCTTCTTCAGGTGTCGCACCCCACCGTCCACGTTCTGCTTCGCGTCGAACGGGTTGCTGACCTGCAGGCTGCGCGCCGTCGAGGGCATCAGCTGCATCAGGCCCATCGCTCCCTTGCGCGACACTGCCCGCGGGTTGAAGTTCGATTCCACCTTGATCACCGCCCGCACCAGGTTCGAGTCCACGCCGTGCTTCGCCGCGGCTTCTTCGATGATCGCGTCCAGCTGCTCCGCCGTGATCAGCTTACTCACGCTGCTCGGCACTTCCACCTCCAGCTTCGGCGCGATCTCGCCCTTCGGCTTCTGGATCCCGCGCTCCGCCGCGATGTTCTCGCTGGTGGCCGCCCTGGCCTTGCTCTCCGGCTCGGCCGTCGCCGACTCCTGCTCCCGCGCCTGGATGTACTGCGCCACGTCGGCGGCGGCAGAGCGCGCCCGGCGCATGGTCGCGCCCTGCGCCGGCGGCACCCGCTTCCAGCGCCGCTCGCTCTTGGAGTAGTACATGTAGACTTTGCCCGAGCTGTAGCCGGGCGCTGCTGTGGCAGGCTGGTTCCTGGCCGGCGACGGCGCGTCCACGTACACCGTGCGCCCGTTCTCCTGGACGGCGATGATCTCCGCCGCGAGTTGTGTCGCGCTCAGCGTCACCAGGGCCATCAGGCCGAGTAAAAGGTGTTTCCGCATAAATGTCCTCTGGCCGCCGCTACCCACACGGCGACCCGCACCTTGACCCCAACCTGACGGAGACCAGCCAGAGTAGCGGGATTATATGCCCGTTCTTTCCCGGTTATCAATCGGACAGGAACCGGGGAACCAACGGCAGCAACGCCGATGAAACAGGTACAAAACCCGGTGTTTTCCGGATATTCCGCCGCCAACAGGTTCCGAAGGGCCGTGACCGCTCGGCCACCCCGTGATTGCAGATGGCAGATTTCAGATCGCAGGATCGCCCGAGGATCACGACCCGGGCCTATTCTGCGATCTGAAATCTGCGATCTGTAGTCGCTATACTGCCCGCAGTGTCGTCCCCTTCCCCATTCACCGCGACCGGCGAGATGCTGACCGGCTTCTGGTACCGCGCGCTGCGCTCCGGCCAGGTCCGCGCCCGGAAGCTCGTGCCCGCCATGCTGCTCGAGACCCCGCTCGTCCTCGGCCGCACCGATGCGGGCGCCGCCTTCGCCATGCGCGACAACTGCCCGCACCGCGGCATCCCGCTCAGCTACGGCTGGTTCGACGGCAAGGACGTCCAGTGCAGTTACCACGGCTGGAAGTTCGACGCCTGCTCCGCCCAGTGCGTCGAGATCCCATCCTTGACGAAGGAAGACAAGCTCGACCCAACGAAGATCCGCGCCGGCCACTTCCCGTGCGAGGAGCGCGACGGCTACCTCTGGGTCTTCCTCCCCGATCCCGGCACCTCAGGAGCGCCGAACGACCCCGCGCCCGCGCTGCCGACGTTCAGCGAGGACTATCAGCGCACGCATCTCTGGGCCGAGCTGCCGTCGAACGTCGACCACGGCATCATCGGCCTGATGGACCCGGCGCACGGCCCGTTCGTCCACGCCGCCTGGTGGTGGCGCGGCCGCCAGAGCATCCACGAGAAGCAGAAGCACTTCGAGCCCATCCCGCTGGGCTTCCGCATGTCGGCGCACCAGCCCTCGAAGAACTCCGCGCCCTACAAGCTGCTGCAGTGGTACGCCGGCGACGCCGCCGTGACGACCACCATCGACTTCGTCCTGCCCAACCGGCGCTACGAGACCATTCGCGCGGGCAAGTACTGGTTCGCCTCGCTCACCACCGTCACGCCCATCACGCGCGACCGCTGCCGCATCGACGTCGCCGCCGCCTGGAACATCTTCCGCTACGTCCCGCTCGCCATGACCGTCGCGCGCTTCTTCGGCAGGAAGTTCGTCGAGCAGGACCGCCTCACCATGGTCCAGCAGTCCGAGGGCCTGAAGCACAACCCCTCGCTCATGCTGATCGACGACGCCGACAAGCCCGCCAAGTGGTACTTCCAGCTCAAGGCCGCGCACCTGGAATCCAAGCGCACCGGCGCGCCCTTCCGCCACCCGCTCGCGGGACCCGTCACCCTCCGCTGGCGCAGCTAGTTACCAAAGGACAAGGGCCATGCGGCCACCACCCTAACGGCAACTTGTCGCCTGCGACGCCCGCGCCTACCCTCGGCCAACACTCTGGCCCTCCAGGAAAGAACGCGCCATGAAGCCGACGTCGATCGTGGATCGTCTGCAAAAACTCACCAACGAACTGATGGAGCTCAACGCCGAGCTCGAGCAGGACATGGCTACGCTCGCCGTCGAACGCAGCTCCCCCGTCCTCAACCAGTACGCCCTGCTCAAAGCCTTCAAGGGCGTCCTCGATCACTCCCGCCATCTCCTCTGGCCCTACCTGCTCGCCGCCGAGCAGAAGGCCGAGGACAACGTCCTGCACGCCATGCAGACCTATCGCATGGACCGCATCCGCCAGATGCTCGAAGCCATGCAGCGCGATCGCCAGGCCTCCGGCCAATCGCAGGGCGTCGACCTGTTCCTCTCCGAGTTGCAGCGCCGTGTCTCGGGCTCGCGTCCTGGTGACGCGCGCCCGAACTGAGCCGACGGCGGCTCCGCCACGCCCTCCCCCGCAGAGCTGGCGCCGCCGTCTGCTCATCTCTTCACCCGGTTCACGACTCTGGCTGAAGCGCTGCCGTTTCTAGCACGCGGCGGGCGCTTTGTCTGGGGCGCCCCGTTCTAATCACTTGGACTTACCTGCGCCACCCGCCGCCCACCACGAAAGACAAAGCGTTGATGGAGAACGGGTTGGGAGGAGCATTGGGATACCCCTTCCCCTGGGGTGGAGTTCTCAATGGAATCAGTGAGTTAGCGGCGAAAATCCCAATGAATCCCAATGGTCGATCCCGATGAAGCGGTCTCCCGTTTCCCGAGACGTCGGGATTATCTACGCGTTACCCCCTCCCCCGGGGGGTCCCGAGGGGATTCTGAATCCGATCAGCGAGTTGCGGGTAGGGTAACCCTATCGGCGCAAGCTCAAATTGTGAAAGATCTGGTGCCCACCCGAGCAACACCGGCGCTTCGGCTGGAGCCGGGGTCTACCGGGGGTGGGCACCCACATTCGGGCAGGTACACCCTGCTACTCCCAGTATGACGGATCGCGGGGGTGAAACCGGACATCGGGCGCGCGACGGGATGTGGCTGGGAATCAGCGAGTTGGGGGCGCGGAGGCGCGGGCAGGGGCTTGACAGCCAATCGTGCTTTACATCGCAAAGTACTCTTTGATAGGCTGGCGGGCGCGACGGGAGGAAGGCAATGGAGTTCTCCATGGCAAAGCGTTTGGCGGCCATCATCTTCATCTTCGTGTGCACGGCGGTGGCGTGGCTGATCCTGGGCGCGACCATCATGAACCGCACCTACGACATGGGCAGCGGGCTGAAGGAGAAGGTCGCGTCGAACTGGGGGACGCAGCAGAAGCAGTCGCCGCCGACGGCGACGTGGACGCGCACGCGCAAGCAGACGAACCTGGTGGCGACCGACAACGGCAAGACGGAGCGGCGCGAGGTCGAAGTGGTGGACACGTTCACGCTGCCGCTGGAAGCGAGCGACGTGACGGCGGACCTCGCGCTGGAACATCGCCAGAAGGGACTGCTGTGGTACAGCACGTACAAGGTGGCGTTCGGGGGCGCGTACACCGTCCGCAACGACAGCGCGCAGGAGCAGGAGGTCACGTTCAAGCTCACGTTTCCGGCGGCGCAGGCCATCTACGACGACCTGACGCTCGCGGTGGACGGCAAGGCGGTGCCGACGCGGACGGATGCGGGCGGCGTCCACGGCAGCGCGAGAGTCGCCGCGGGGCAGACGGCGGAGCTCAACGTCGGATACCGCTCGCAGGGTTTGGAGCGGTGGTCGTACGATTTCGGCGGCGACAACGAGCGGGTGGCGCAGGTGCGTGACTTCAAGCTGCACATGACCACGAACTTCAAGGACATCGATTTCCCGGAGAACACGCTCTCGCCCAGCGAGAAGCACGAGACGCCGGGTGGCTGGGAGCTGGATTGGAACTACAAGAACCTGGTGACGGGCTACTCCATCGCGATGGCGATGCCGGAGAAGCTGCAGCCGGGGCCGCTGGCGGGGCAGATCAGCTTCTTCGCGCCCATCTCGCTGTTCTTCTTTTTCTTCCTGATGTTCATCATCACCGCGCTGCGCGGGATCGACCTGCACCCGATGAACTACTTCTTCCTGGCGGCGGCGTTCTTCGCCTTCCACCTGCTGCTGGCGTACCTGGTGGACCACATCTCGATCCACCTGGCGTTCGTGATCAGCTCGGCGGTCTCGATCTTCCTGGTGATCTCGTACCTGCGGTTGGTGGTGGGGATACGGTTCGCGGCGGTCGAGGCGGGTCTGGCGCAGCTGGTCTACCTTGTGCTGTTCTCGTACGCGTTCTTCTTCAAGGGCTTCACCGGGCTGGCGATCACGATCGGGTCGATCCTGACGCTGTTCGTGGTGATGCAGATGACCGGGCGGGTGAACTGGGCGGAGAAGTTCGCGAAGAAGCCGGC
>DATIBR010000044.1 GCA_035457425.1 Terriglobales bacterium | reverse complement strand
CGCCAGCCCGTCCCGATGGCCTTCAGCGCCGCCTCTTTCGCCGCAAAGCGGGCGGCGTAGCGCTCGGCCTTGTTCTTCTTCGACTCGCAGTAGCGGATCTCCGCCTCCGTGAACACGCGGCGAAGAAAGCGCTCGCCGTAGCGCGCGATGGCGCGCGCGACGCGGTCCACCTCGGTGATGTCGATGCCGGTGCCGACGATCATCAAATGCGCTCTTGGCTTGTGGCTCTTGGCTATTGGCTCGAGCAGCCCTGGTCGAAGCCAAAGGCCAAGAGACAACAGCGGTGTAACCCACTGACATCAAACGAGCTAAGGTATCACACGGGGTACGGGCCCCAGCCCCAGCCGGGTTGAACCCTGGATTTTCCCTGTGTATACTCTATGGCTGTAACTGATCGAAAGCCGCTGTAAGCAGTAACTGCTCTACCAAGCACCCTGCCTGCATCAAGCCTCCGATCCAGTACAAGCGTTTCAAATCCAACAAGGATGCGTGTATCACAATGGAACAAGGAACTGTGAAGTGGTTCAATGACGCGAAGGGCTACGGCTTTATCACCCGCCAGAGTGGCGAAGATGTTTTCGTCCACTTCTCGGCGATCCAGGCGCAGGGCTTCCGCTCGCTCCAGGAGGGTCAGGCTGTCCAGTTCAACGTTGTCAAGGGACCCAAGGGCTGGCAGGCAGAGAACGTGCAGCCCCTCTAATCTTCTCTTTCGGCGCGGACCGCGCTGAAG
This sequence comes from Terriglobales bacterium, assembly GCA_035457425.1. Lineage (NCBI taxonomy): Bacteria > Pseudomonadati > Acidobacteriota > Terriglobia > Terriglobales > Terriglobales bacterium. Next base: position 16,316 of record DATIBR010000044.1, on the reverse strand, counting down.
AGTGGAACGAGGACACAACGTTTTCAGAGACGGCGGCGTAAGCCGCCGTTTTCATTTCTATTGCCGATTTTCAATTGCCGATTGCCGATTAGGGCCGCCTCTCAACCGGCAATTGGCAATCGGCAATCGGCAATCAGAACAACCCCGGATACACCCACTTCGCGTCCACCATCCTGCCTTCCGCGGTCGCCTTGTGCGGGCGTGCCTTCTTCGCATCGGTGATGTGCAGGACCTCATGCCCGTGCGCGACCAGGTAGTCCGACACCAGCATGCGGTGGCACTGGAAGTACACCGCCTCGGCGCACATGATGGCGGTCGGCCGCTCGGCAGCGAGCGCGACCACGCGCTCCGCCGCCGCCCGGAACCCCGGCGTCAGCATGTAGTCGGCGTAGTTGCGGAACGAGTCGTTGCGCAGGCCCTTGTTGGGAGAGTCCGGCAAGCCTTTGCCGCGGCGCCCGCCCAGGTCCTTCTCCCACACGTACTCCACGCCCGCCTCGGCAAGCCACCGCTGCATGGCCTCGCGGTTGAACTGCGGATGCCGCCGCGACGCCGGGAACGCCCGGATGTCCACCAGCCGCGCGATCCCATGCGCCTTGAGCAGCGCAAGGAAGTCTTCCTGCGAGCGGGTGGAGTGTCCGATGGTGAAAACGGTCGCCATTGCAGATTGCAGATTTTAGATTGTGGAATAGGCCGGAAGGCCGCACCCCGAACGGCCTATTCTGCAATCTGCGATCTTCAATCCGCCTTCGCTTTGCGGTACGGATGCTCAAAGCTCAGATACAGCAGCACGCCGTACTGCCCCGCGCTCGGGCCGGCGCCGATGGGCGCCGCCAGGCCCGGCACGATCTGCAGGCCGTTGCCGAAGTTCCACGACCAGCGCACGCCGGGCGAGATCAGCCAGTCGTGCTCGCGCTCGGTCACGTCGGGCCCGGTCACGACCTCGGTGTTGGCGTAGACCGTCTCCAGCATGAGGTTGAAGCGCGGATGCGCCTCGAAGATCACGCTCGCGCCCAGGTTCGCCGAGCGCGCGGCGGCCTCGTTGCCCGCCGTGTCCTTGGCGGAGGGCAGGACGGTCGCGCCCGCGTTCCAGTGGGTCACGAACCGCTCGCCTAGTTTCACGCTCAGGGGCAGGTTGAACTGGACGCCGGTCGTCCCGGCGCCGCGGCCGAGCTTCCAGTCGCCGGTCGGCAGGACCAGGGAGACGCGCGGCGCGAACGCCACCTTGGTCTCGCCCGAGCCGACCAGCTGATATCGCCAGTTGATGAGGACGTCGCCCACGCCGGTGTCGCTTCCGGCCCCCGCGTTCACCACCGGGATGGTGTAGCTGAACTGGTTCCTCGGCGCGGGGTCGATGGGCCACTCCTGCGTGAACGAGTACACCCACTCCTCGCCCGGCCAGTTGCGCTGCCAGTTCTGGATGTGCTGCACCACGCCGAATTCCTGGTTGTACGCCTCCTCGATGAGGAAGCTGTTGTCCTGGATGGGCGCGTGGTCGAGCTCGCACTTCTTGTCATCCTGGGGACACTGCTGCGCCGCCGCGGTTCCCAGCAGGATGAGTGTTGCGAGCACAATGGTGGCACCGCGAGGCGCCAGGGCCGAAGGCCCGCTCGCCAAGAGCCCAGCGCGGAAGCGCTGGGGGAAGGGTTTCAAGAAGGATCGAGCCCCTTCAGGGGCGACAGGACTCATCCGCACAGCGCCACGAGCGCGGCGCCGATGTAACGCTCGTCTTCCAGGACGGTGCGCAGGTCGAACAGCACGCGCCCTTCCTCCACGCGCGCGATGATCGGCGGCACATTGCCGCGCAGTTGCGCCGCCAGCTCCTCCGCCGAGCGGCGGGCGCAAGTCACGGCCAGCACGTAGGTCTTCAGGTTCGAGCCCGGCGCGGCGCCGCCGCCGATGACCGACTCATCCGGCAGGATCTCCATCCGCAAGCGGACCTCGCCGGTCTTGGGAAGGTTCATTTCGATCGTGGCCTTCAGCTCCTCCGCGCGCCGCCGCACTTCTTCCGCCGTCATGCGCATCATGCGCAGGGCGGGAATCGCGTCGTGGTCCTGCCGCAGGTAGTCGAGGAGCGTGGCCTCGAGCGCGGCGTAGCTCAGCTTGTCGACGCGCAACGCGCGGAACATCGGGTTCGACCGGCACTTCGCGATCAGCTCCGGCCGGCCGCTGAGCACGCCCGCCTGCGGGCCGCCCAGCAGCTTGTCCCCGGAGTACGTCACCACGTCGACGCCCGCGCGCAGCGAGTCCGTCACGCCCGGCTCGTCCGCCACGCCGACTTGCGCCAGGTCGAACAGCGCGCCCGAGCCCAGGTCCTCGAGCACCGGGATGTTCTTCGCCCGGCCCAGCGCGACCAGCTCCTCCAGCGACGGCCGCTCGGTGAAGCCCACGATCTGGAAGTTCGAGCGATGCACGCGCAGCAGCAGCCGCGTCTTCTCGGTGATGGCCTTCTCGTAATCCGTGATGCGCGTGCGGTTGGTCGTGCCGACCTCGCGCATCGCCGCGCCCGACTTCGCCATCACGTCGGGGATGCGGAAGCTCCCGCCGATCTCCACCAGCTCGCCGCGCGAGACCACGACCTCGCCGCCCTCGGCCAGCGAGTTCAGCGCCAGCATCACCGCGGCCGCGTTGTTGTTCACCACGATCGACGCGGTGTCTTCGCCCAGCAGGCGCGCGAACAGGCGCTGCGTGTGGACGTCGCGCTTGCCGCGCTCGCCCGCCTTCAGGTCGAACTCGAGATTGGAATAGCCGGCCGCGACCTGCCGGATGCGCTCGATGGCCGCCGCGCTCAGCGGCGCGCGCCCCAGGTTGGTGTGCAGGATGACGCCGGTCGCGTTGATCACCGGCCGCAGCGAGGGCTGCATCGCCTGCCGCAGTTGCCGCGCCACCGCGTCGGCGATCCCGCCGAGCGCCAGCTCCAGGCCCTTCTCGTCCAGCCGCCCCGCGGTGATCTCGTCGCGCAGGCGCCCCAGCACCGCGCGCGCGGCTTCGGTGACGACCGCGTGGCCTTCGCGCCCGAGCAGCCCGGCCAGTTGCGGCGCGCGCAACAACTCATCCACCGCCGGCAGCCGGCGGAACAGCGCGCTCTTGTCGGCCGTTCGCATCCGGCTAGTTTACCGAAACCCCTGCCGCAGAGGACGCAGGGGACGCAGAGGAGGCAACAGAAAGGGCACGGCTTCAGCCGGGCCGTGACCACACGCTCTCAAATGACAGGAGTCGGCTTCAGCCGACGGCACTCATCCCACCTCCACCAGCCCGTAGCGCCGCTGCCAGTGCGCGCGCAGGTGCTCCATGACCACGCGGGCCTCGTCGCGGCTCACGCCCGGCGAGGCTGACCCCACCAGCGCCGCCGCCTCTTTCTTCGCGGCTTCCAGCAGCGCGCGGTCGCGCACCAGGTTCGCCACGCGGAACGCCGGCATGCCCGCCTGCTTGGTGCCGAAGAACTCGCCCGGGCCGCGCTGCTCCAGGTCTTTTTCCGCGATCTCGAAGCCGTCGCTCGTCCGCACCATGGTCTCGAGCCGCTCCTCGCCCTCGTCCGAGATCTTCCCGCCGGTCATCAGGATGCAGTAGCTCCTGGCCGCGCCGCGCCCGATGCGCCCGCGCAGCTGGTGCAGCTGCGACAGGCCGAAGCGCTCGGCGTGCTCCACCACCATCACGCTGGCGTTCGGCACGTCCACCCCGACCTCGATGACCGTGGTCGAGACCAGCACGTCGATCTCGCCGCGCGCGAAGCGTTTCATCGTCACGTCCTTCAGGTCGGGATCCATCCGGCCGTGCAGCAGCCCGACGCGCAGCTCGGGAAAGACTTTCTTGCGCAGCTCGTCGTACATCTTCTCGGCCGCCTTGAGCCCGGACCCTCTTGCCGCCTCCTGCCCGGGCAGCTTGAGCTGCGTGCGCTTGGAGCCCTTTCTCTTCAAGGGAGCGGCCGGCGACCCGCCGGCCGAGGCTTGCGCCGGCGAGTCGCCGGCGCCTACCTCGTCCGCAGATTGCTCCTCGATCACCGGGTACACCACGAACGCCTGCCTTCCACCCTGCACCTGCTGGCGGACGAAATCCCACACTTCGCCGGCGCGCTCGTCGCCCACGCGCCGCGTGACCACCGGCGTCCGGCCCGGCGGCAGCTCATCGAGGACCGAAACATCCAGGTCGCCGTAGAGCGTGAGCGCCAGCGTCCGCGGGATCGGCGTTGCCGTCATCACCAGCACGTCGGGATCTCTTTCATCCGACTTCTTTTTCATGAGCCGGAAGCGCTGCATCACGCCGAAGCGGTGCTGCTCGTCCACGATGACAAGCCCGAGCTTCGCGAACTCGACCCCTTCCTGGATGAGCGCGTGCGTTCCGATGACGATCTGCGCGTTGCCCTGCTCGATGTGCCGGCGGGCGCGCCGCTTGGTGTCCTGCTCGAGCGAGCCGGTCAGCAGCAGCACGCGGTAGCCGAGCGGCTCCAGGATGCGTCGCGCCGACAAATAATGTTGCGCCGCCAGGATCTCCGTCGGCGCCATGAGCGCGACCTGGTAGCCGTTCTCGACCGCCACCACCGCCGCCTCGAGCGCGACGATGGTCTTGCCGCTGCCCACGTCGCCCTGCAGCAGACGCCGCATCGGCATGTTCGCCTTCATGTCGGCAACGATCTCCGCCAGCACGCGCTTCTGCGCCTCCGTCGGATGGAACGGCAGGATCTTCTTCACCGCCGCGCGTACCGCGTCGGTGATCTGGAACTCGATGCCGGGCTGCTCGCGCATCCGCTTGCGCTTCAGTTCGAGCCCGACCTCGAGGAAGAACAGCTCTTCGAAGACCAGCCGCTTCAGCGCCGGCGTCCGCCGCTTTTCCAGGTCTTCGAACGGCGTGTCCTGCTCCGGCCAGTGCGCTTTCTGGAAGGCTTCGCGGCGCGGAGCCAGCTCCATGCGCTCGCGCACCGCCCGCGGCAGGCCGTCAGGGATCTCCGGCGCCAGGTCGCGCAGCGCTCCATGGATGACCCGGCGGAACCAGCGCGAGGTCAGCTTGCCCGCTCCCGCCGACTCGTAGATCGGCACGATCCTGCCGATCTCCAGCGACTGGCTCGCCAGTTCCTCCGGCAGCACTTCTTCCCCCGCCTCCGCCGGCCCGCTCAGCACCTCCACCTGCGGCTGGATCAGCTTCACTCGCCCCACGCGCTTCGACTGCGACTGCTCCACCTTGCCGTAGAGCGCGAGCACCTGCCCGGGCTTGAAGCGGTCGCGCAGGTACTGCCCGTGGAACCACATCGCGGTGATGGACTGCGTGCCCTGGCCCACGACCAGGTTGAAGATCCACATGCCGCTCTTGGTGCGGAACATCCCGGCCGAGCGCACCTCGCCGATGACGGTGGCCATCTCGCCCGCCCGCAGCTCGTCGATGGCGCGCGGGTTCTGGCGGTCCTCGTAGCGGAAGGGCAGGTAGTAGAGCAGGTCCTCGACCGTCGCGACGCCCTTCTCGGCCAGCACCGCGGCCACCCGCGGTCCGATGCCCTTCACGTACTGCACGGAAGTGGAGAGTTCGAGCAAGCAGCCCAGTGTAGGGCTGGAAACCGAAACGAGAAACTGGAAACCGGTGTTAGAATCCTGCGGCCATAGGACATCGGGGCACCTCCCCCAGCGCCGCCCCGCGCCATTCGCCATGCAAAAAGTCGCCATCCTTTACGACGCGAGCCAGGCCGTTCTCTCGACCTTCGAGCTGGACGCAGTCCTGCAGCAGATCCTCGCGACGGCGCGCGACTTTTTTCATCTGCAGAGCGCGGCCATCCTGCTGGTCGACGACCAGCAGCGCCTCTACGTCCGCTCGCATTTCGGCGCGGCACGCTTGCAGGGGGAAGAGGAGCGCCTGCCGCTCACGCAGGGCATCACCGGCGCCGCCGCACAGAAGAAGCGCCCCATCTACGTCCGCGACGTCACCAAGGACCCGCGCTACATCCCGTTCCTCGAGTCCACCCGGTCGGAACTGGCCATCCCGCTGATGGTGCGCGACGAAGTCGTCGGCGTGCTCGACTGCCTCAGCGACCAGCGCGACTTCTTCGACGGCGAGACCATCGACCTGCTCACGCTGTTCTCCACCCAGGCTTCCATCGCGCTCGAGAACGCGCGCCTCTACTCGCTCGAGCAGATGCGCCGCTCGCAGCTCGAGGCCATCAACGCCATCGCCCGCCAGACCACCGGCGTGCTCGACCGCGACGACCTGCTCCACACCACCTGCACCCTGCTGCTCCAGTTCTTCCCGGTGGACCACGTCGCGCTCGCGCTGCTCGAAGACAACAAGCTCGTCGTGCGCGCGCACGCCGGCAACCTCACGCCCACCTTCGAGGCGGAAGGCCCGCTCGGCATCGAGCACGGCATCAGCGGACGCGCGCTCGAAAGCGGCAAGCCCATCGTGCTCAACGACGTCTCCACCGATCCCGCCTACATCGCCGGCTTCGCCGAGACAAAGAGCGAGGTCTGCCTGCCGCTCATCAGTTTCGGCAACAAGATCGGCGTCATGACGCTGGAGTGCGCCCGCACCGGCGCCTTCCAGGAAGCCGACATGCAAGCGCTCGAGTCGGTCGGCGACATCGTCGCCACCGCCCTCGCCAACTCCATCTACGTCGAGACGGTGAAGGCGCAGGCCCACGTCGACGGCCTCACCGGCGTCTATAATCGCCGCTTCTTCGAGAAGCAGATCGCCAACGAGCTCGACCGCGCTACCCGCTACGAGAAGGCGCTCTCGGTCATCATGCTCGACATCGACCACTTCAAGAAGCTCAACGACGAGTTCGGCCACCTGCTCGGCGACGAGGTCCTCAAGCAGGTCTCCAACATCTTCCGCAGCCAGCTCCGCCGCCTCGACTTCATCTGCCGTTACGGCGGCGAGGAGTTCGCCATCATCCTGCCCGAGACCGGCGGCGACGACGCTCTCGGCGTCGCCGACAAGGTGCGCCGCATGGTCGAGGCGCACTCCTTCCCCGGCGTGCCGCGCCCGGTCACCATCTCGCTCGGGGTGGCCGAGTGCCCCACCCACGGCGCGACCCGCGACACGCTCGTCAAGTCCGCCGACCAGGCGCTCTACGCTTCCAAGCTGTCCGGCCGCAACCGCGTCACCTTCGCTACCGCCGCCCAGACCGCCAAAGCGTAGCCCGCTGGTAGAATCGCCCTTCCCTTATGAATGCCGTCGAACTTCGCGACGTCCGCAAGACCTACGACCAGTTCGTCGCGGTCGACAACCTCTCCTTCGACATCCCAGCCGGCAAGATCTTCGGCCTGCTCGGGCCCAACGGCGCGGGCAAGACCTCGACCATCCGCATGATGCTCGGCATCACCATCCCCGACAGCGGGCAGGTCACGATGTTCGGCGAGAAGTTCCACCGCGAGCTGCTGCACCGCGTGGGCTACCTGCCGGAAGAGCGCGGGCTCTACCGCAAGATGAAGGTGGGCGAGCACCTGGTGTTCCTGGGCGAGCTGGGCGGGCTCTCCGCCGCCGAAGCGGGCAAGCGCGCGCGCGCGTGGGCGGAGCGCATGGAGATCTCCACCTGGCTCGACAAGAAGGTGGAAGAGCTCTCCAAGGGCATGCAGCAGAAGATCCAGTTCATCGCCACCATCCTGCACGACCCCGACTTCATCGTGATGGACGAGCCCTTCTCGGGGCTCGATCCGGTGAACACCGCGCTGCTCAAGGACGTGCTGCTCGAGCTCAAGCAGAAGGGCAAGACGGTGCTGTTCTCCACGCACCGCATGGACACGGTCGAGCGGCTGTGCGATTCCATCTGCCTGGTCAATCGCGGTCGGGTCGTGCTCGACGGCGACCTGAAGCAGATCAAGGCGCGCTACGGCCGCAACAACATCCAGGTGCAGTACGAAGGCGACGGCGCCTTCCTCAAGGATCCGGCGCTGGTGAAGACGGCCAACGACTACGGCAACTACGTCGAGGTGCAGCTCGCGCCCGGCGCGGACGCGCAGGAGCTGCTGCGGCGGCTGACGGCGCGCGCCCGCGTCTCCAAGTTCGAGCTGGTGGAGCCCTCACTGGAAGAGATCTTCATCGACGTGGTGGGGAAGGACGGCACGGAATGAACCTGCGCAAGGTCTGGACCATCATGAAGCGCGAGTACCTGGAGCGCGTCCGCACCAAGGCGTTCCTGATCACCACGCTGCTGGTGCCGGTGCTGATGTTCGGCCTGACGGTGGCGCCCTCGATGCTGGCGATGAAGCAGGGCGGCTCCGCGAAAAAGCTCGCCATCGTCGCGAGCGACCGCGCCTTCGGCGAGATGGTGGTGCGCTCGATGGAACGCGCGGCGAAGAGTCTGCCCGGCGCGAGCTACCAGACGGAGGTCGTCTCGCCCGGCACGCCCGACCAGCTCAAGGAGCTGGAAAAGCGCGTCGCGCCCGGCGACCTGAACGCCTACCTGGTGGTCACCGACGAAGCGATCCAGGACCGCAAGCTCGCCTACGTGGGGCGCAACAGCGCCGACCTGATCGAGACGCAGGTGCTGAGCGGCGCGGTCTACCGCGCCTACATCGAGCGCATCGCCACGCAGCACGGCATCACGGGCGACGACCTCGACAAGCTGCTCTCCACGCGCTTCGAGCTCGAGGGCGTGCTGGCGGGCAAGGGAACGAAGACCAGCGGGCGCGCCACGCTGTTCGGCGCGCTGCTGCTCATGATGATGTTGTACATGAGCATCATCCTGCACGGGATCGCGGTGATGCGCTCGGTGCTGGAAGAGAAGACCTCGCGCATCGTGGAGGTGCTGCTCGCCGCCGTCACGCCGAAAGAGCTGATGACGGGCAAGATCCTGGGCGTGAGCGCCGTCGGGCTGACGCAGCTCGCCATCTGGTACGGGACGGGCGCGCTGGTGGTGGCGTTCGGCATCGCGCAGGCCAAGATGATGACCAACGCGCCGGTCGAGATCTCGATGCGCGGCGTCGCCTACTTCCCGCTGTTCTTCGTGCTGGGCTACTTCCTGTACTCGACGTTATGGGCGGCGCTCGGGGCGATGGTGAACTCCGAGCAGGAAGCGCAGCAGATGCAGTTCTTCGTGATGATGCCGCTGTTCCTGTCCACCATCCTGATGGTGCCGGCGATCATCAACCCGAACTCGCCGCTGGTGGTGGCGGCGTCGCTATTCCCGTTCTGCACGCCGCTGCTGATGTACATCCGGCTGGCGGTCTCGGCGGTGCCGGCGTGGCAGGTCGCCGCCGGCATCGCCGGCATGGTGGTGGCCATCTGGCTGGTGCTGGTGGTGGCCTCGCGCATCTACCGCGTCGGCATCCTGATGTACGGCAAGAAGCCCACCCTGCCCGAGTTGATCAAGTGGTTCCGGTACGCGTAGCGGAAGATTTATAGCTACGCTACCCCTCCCCCGGGGGGTCGAAGGGCAATTCCCAATCGAATCAAGCGATCACCGGTAGGGTAACCCTACCGCGAGTATCGAGTACCGAGGGGCCGAGTACCGAGTGGGAGCGCCACGTCTGGACCCACCCCCTCCCCCGGGGGTGGGAAGGCATTTTCCTTTGAAATCAATGGACTAGGGGTGGGGTAACCCCACGGCGTGGGATTGGGTCGCCGGGGAAGATTGGGAAAGAGCGAGAAGCTGCCAGCGATGAGAAGGCGAATACAAGAGTATCTGGTGGATAACAAGATGTCAAGTGGATTATCAGAATCAGTCCCACTCTGCGCGCGAAAAACGCGCGCCCACCGTGGCGGGGATGGGGCACATTCAGGATTCTTACCGTCTCTATGATCCCGTCCGGCAGGAAAGGGCGTTCTTCACGATCGGTCGCGGGCGCGGGTTACGGTTCGGTGCGGGTGGCGCCGAGCTCGGCGAGGATGTCTTCTTTCACGCGCGTGGGCCCGTCGTAGACGGCATGGATGAGCCGCGTGCGGTAGCGCCGCGTCCGCATCACGGCCTGGGCGACGTCGAACTGGTGGAACCACATCACCAGCTCCCACTTGTCGCCGTTCAGGCTCCACAGCTCATATTGGTCCCACTGGGGCATAGAGAATCTTTGATTCTACTTGTTGACTGGTTCAGTTGTTGACTGGCTCATTGGAAACCCGATGGACCAGTGAAGCAGCCAACCAGTGAACAATGAAAAGGCCGGCGGAGCCGCCGGCCTGCTGCCCTCGAGGGCGAGCCCTGCGTCGTCTCAGCTACTTGGGCGCGAGCTCCTTCTTCACCGCGTCGCTCACGGCCTTGCCGTCGACGCGCGCGCCGGCGAACTTCGCCATCACGTTCTTCATCACCGTGCCCATGTCCTTGATCGCCGGCGCCGTGCCGCCGGCGGCCATTTCCGCGATGGTTTCCTTCACTTTGGCGACGATCTCGTCCTGGCCGACCGCCTGGGGGAGGTAGGCTTCGATGATCTTGATCTCGGCGGCTTCCTTGTCGGCCAGCTCCTGGCGGCCGCCCCTGGTGAACTGCTCGATGGAGTCCTTGCGCTGCTTGATGAGGGTGGCGAGCACCTGCATGGTCTCGTGGTCGTCGAGCGGGGCGCGCTTGTCGACCTCCTTGTTCTTGAGCGCGGCCTTCATCATGCGCAGCGTGCTCAAGCGCTGCTCGTCCCGCGCCTTCATGGCGGCGGTCATGTCGTGCGTGATCTTCTCGCTGATGGCCATCCGGCAATCGTAAATGGGCGCTGGGGCAGCGGCAAGGAGGCCGTTCTAAGGTGTATACCTTCATTGCCTTAGGTGGCGGTGCGGGGTATCATCCCCAGCGTCCCAGGAAGAGTCTCGTCCTTTTTCATGCCGTCGCATCCCATCGTCGTCGTGATCGCGGTCGTCGCGGTGCTGGCCGTGATCGGCCTCGTGGTCAGCCTGGTGCGGGGCCGCAGCACTTTCAGCGGCTACGAAGAGATCGCGGAAGACTGCCGGCAGATCGCCAAGACGTTCAGCAAGTCGGAGATCTTCCGGGACGGCAACGACCTGGTGGTGAGCGGGAACTTCGGCAAGCTGCCGACCATCGTGCGCTTCTCGTACGACGAGAACACGCCGGCGCTGAACGTGCACATGAAGGCGCCGTCGACCTTCAACATGTCGGTGGTGCCGAAGGGGTCGCGCGCGACCGAGGGCCGGGTGCTGGTGCGCACCCCCGACGACATGTTCGACGCGCGCTTCACCACGCGCTCCGACAACCCCACGCAGGCCAAGATGTTCACCAGCGGCCGCACCGTGATGCAGGCGCTGCAGAAGGTGTGCTGCTCGTCGAAGACGTTCTTCACGGTGACGCACGGGGCCATCGAGCTGAGCGAGCTCACCATGCCGCAGCCCTACATGGGCCGCCACGTCAACGACCACATCGGAATGATGGGGAAGCTCGCCAAGCAGCTCGCGGACATGCCGGGCTCCGAGAGCGTGAAGATCCAGGCGATGCAGCGGGAGCGCTCGAGCTGGCCGGTGAAGGTGGCCGTGGCCGTGGGCGTGCTCGTCGCCGTGATCACCGTGGTGGCCGCGACGCGCGAGTACGGCAAGCCCACGCACGAGGACATCGGGCAGAACATCGACGTGCCGACCGGCATGACCGCCAGCGACGCGCAGCTCATCGTCCACCTGCAGGGCTGGCGCGCGGCCAAGGAAGAGGACTTCGCCGGCGTGATGCGCGGCTGGCTGCGCGACAACGACCAGGCCCCCACCGGCCGCCTGGTCGGCGACTTCACCGGCCAGGGCGCCAGCGAATCCGCGTACCTGCTCATCAACGAGGAGACCGGCAAGCGCCGCGTGGTGGTGGTCGGGCACGGCGCCATCCGCTACGACGCGATCTTCGAGAAGGTCGCCGGCATCGGACGCGTCTCGAAGGATTCCATCGAGCGCGCGGAGTGGGAGCTGAAGCCGCAGGGCAAGCCCGACGGCGAAGGCCTGATGGTCGTCTTCAGCGGCGACAAGCCCGAGGACGCGCTCGTCGTCTTCCTCGAAGGCCAGAAGCTGCTTGCCGGCAAGCCGACCGACTTCCAGCGCCTGCGGCTGAACTAGCCATGCTCCGCAAGCCGCGGCTGTTCACTCCCGGACCGACGCCGCTGCTGCCGGAAGCCGCGCGCGCGATGTCGGCGGCCGACGTCCACCACCGCACCGCCGATTTCCGCGCGCTGTTCGCCAAGACCCTGATCGACCTGCAGACCTTCCTCGGCACGAAGCACGATGTGCTGGTGCTGGCCGCCTCCGGCACCGGCGCCATGGAAGCTTCGGTCACCAACTTCCATTCGCCCGGCGACAAGGTCCTCGTCCTGACCGCCGGGAAATTCGGCGAGCGGTGGATGGACCTCGCCAAGGCCTTCGGGCTGGAGCGCGAGATCGTGCCCGCCGAGTACGGCGCCACCTTCGACCTCGACCAGGTGAAGCGGTATCTCAAGCCCGACGTCCGTGCCGTCTATGTGCAGGCGACGGAAAGCTCCACCGGGGTGCGGCACGACGTGCGCGCCATCGCGGAGCTGGTGCGCATGCACTCCGACGCGCTGCTGGTGGTGGACGCCATCACCGGCCTCGGCACCACCACGCTCGACCCCGACGGGTGGGGCATCGACGTCCTGATCGGCGGCTCGCAAAAAGCGCTCATGATCCCGCCCGGGCTCGCGTACCTCTCGGTGAGCGAGCGCGCGTGGAAGCGCGCGGAGACGGCGAAGTGCCCGCGCTTCTACTTCGACCTGGCGAAGGAGCGGAAGGCGGCCGCGAAGGGCGAGTCGGCGTTCACGCCCGCGACCGCGCTCATCGCCGCGCTGGCCGCCGCGCTCGACTACCTGCGGATGGCCGGCAACGGCGACCTGGTCGTGGGCCGCGCGGCGCTGATCCACAACGCCGAGACCGCCGCCGTCATGACGCGCGCCGCGGTTGAAGCGCTCGGCCTGCACCTGTTCGCCAAGCAGTCGCCCGCCTCCGCGCTGACCGCCATCGCGCCGCCGGAAGGGGTCGATTCCGGCGCCATCGTCAAGGCCTTCCGCGAGGACTTTGGCGCGGTCGTCGCCAACGGGCAGGGCGACATGAAGGGCAAGATGTTCCGCATCGCCCACCTCGGCTTCTACGACTACCTCGACACCATCGCGATCGTCGCGGCGCTCGAGCACGTGCTCGCCAAGGTGCTCGCGCCCAAGCACGTGGAGTTCGGCCGCGGCGTGCGCGCCGCCCAGGTGGAGTACGCCAAGGCGACCGCCCCCAACCACCGCAGCGCCATCCCCACCCGCTAGAACCTTCTTCAACGCCGAGACGCCGAGGACGCGGAGGAGTTCCGGTTCACGTCTTCGCGGCGTACTCCGCGCCTCGGCGGTGAAGAACCCCATTGCACCAAAAACGGGCATTGCTACTGGAAACCGGAAACCTGAAACTGGAAACTTCCTTCCATGAAGATCGTCGTCGCCGAGAAGATCGCGCCCGCCGCGCTCGCCGCGTTGAAAGAAGAGGCGAAGTGGACCGTGGTGGGCCCCGAGAACATCAACGGCAACCTGGCGGCGGAGCTGGAGTCCGCCGACGCGCTGATCGTGCGCTCGGCGGTGTTCGTCGACGGCAAGACGCTGGAGAGCGCGAAGAAGCTGCGCGTGATCGGGCGAGCGGGCGTGGGGGTGGACAACATCGACGTCGAGGCCGCGACCAAGCGCGGCATCGCGGTGATGAACACCCCCGGCGCGAACGCGGTCGCGGTCGCCGAGCACACCTTCGCGCTGATGCTCGCGCTGGCGCGGCACCTCGCCAAGGCGGACGCCAGCACGCGCGCCGGCAAGTGGGAGAAGAAAGCGCTGCAGGGCACCGAGCTGCGCGGCAAGACGCTCGGCATCGTCGGGCTGGGGCGCATCGGCGTGGAAGTGGCGAAGCGCGCGAAGGCCTTCGGCATGAAGGTGGTCGCGCACGACCCGTTCGTCTCGACGGTGCTAGTGCGCGAGCTCGGCATCACGCTGGCCGCGCTCGATGAGATCTACCGCGACGCCGACTACCTCTCGCTGCACGTCGGGCTGACGCCGCAGACGCAGGGCATGATCCACGCGCAGACGCTGGCGAAGATGAAGAAAGGCGCGCGCCTGGTGAACTGCGCGCGCGGCGAGCTCATCGACGAAGCCGCGCTCGCCGCCGCGCTGAAGTCCGGGCACATCGCCGGCGCCGCGCTCGACGTCTTCACCGAGGAGCCGCCGAAAGCGAGCGCGCTGCTGGCGCTCGACAACGTGCTCGCCACGCCGCACATCGCGGGGTCGACGAAAGAGGCGCAGGACGCCGTCGGCGTGCAGATCGCCATGCAGGTGCGCGAGTACCTGAAGCGCGGCGTCATCCAGAACGCGGTCAACGTGCCGTCGCTCAGTCACGAGGAATACGTCGAGATGCAGCCCTACATCTCCCTGGCGGAACGCCTGGGCGCGTTCCTCGCCAACGTGACCGCGGGCAACGTGGAAGCGGTCTCGGTGCGCTACTCCGGACGCATCGCGGAGTGGAAGACCGAGCTGCTGCGCAACGCCGCCGTCAAGGGCATCCTCAACCAGATGCTCGCGGAGAAGGCGAACCTGGTGAACGCGGCGTCGATCGCGGCGGAGCGCGGGGTCGAGGTCACGGAGATCAAGAAGCCCCGGACCTCCACCGGCGGCGCCGGCAGCGTGCTGTCGCTCCTGATCAAGACGAACGCGGAGGAGCACCTTGCCAAGGGCGCGGTGTTGCACGGCAAGTCGCCGCGGCTGCTCGCCGTCGACGACATCGACATCGAAGCGCCGCTGGAGCGCGACCTCATCTACATGCGCAACCAGGACGTGCCAGGCGTCATCGGCAAGGTGGGCACCATCCTTGGCCGCCACGCCATCAACATCGCCAATTTCTCCCTGGGGCGGCGGGAGAAGAACGGCAAGCCGGCCGAGGCCATCGCCGTGGTGCACGTGGACTCGAAGCCCACGGAGGCGGTGCTCGAGGAGCTGCGCGGGATCGAAGCGGTCAAGCTGGTGAAGGCGATGCGGCTGTAGTCTTCAGACTTCAGACTTCAGACTTCAGCCAAAACCGGGTGGCGCTGATGTCTGAGTCTGACGTCTGAAAACTTATTCGTCGTCATCCGCGACCCGCTTGATCTTGCGCGACTCCGAGAGCAGCTGCATGGAGTGCATCATGCCTTGGAGGGTGACGATGCCGATGAGGCGGCCGGCTTCGACCACGGGCAGCAGGGTGAGCTCCTGCGCGGTGAACTTCTTGAGGGCGGAGGCGAGGGTCTCGCCGCGCTGCGCGATGTCGAAGGCGCGGTTCATCACCGACTGGACGTAGGCGTTGCCTTCGTCGCGCAGGGCCGTCAGCAGCTTCTGCCGCGAGACCACGCCCACCATGTCCGAGCCGCGGATGACAGGGAAGTCGTCCTGCAGCGAGTGCACCGCCTTGGAGAGCGCGTCTTCCAGCGTGTCGGCGGGCGAGAGCGTGCGGAAGTCGGTGAGCATCACCTCTTCCAGCCGCACCTGCTCGAGCACCGTCTGGAAGACGATGGCGCGCTCTTCGAGCTGCGTGGCGAAGAACAGGAAGATGCCGACCAGCATCAGCCCGGCGCCGTAGAACGCGCCCAGCACCATGAAGGCGGTGGCGAACGCCTGGCCCACCATCACGGCGCGGCGCGTCGCGGCGAGGTAGTCGGAGTCGCGCGCCAGCATGGCGCGCAGGATGCGGCCGCCGTCCATGGGATACGCGGGCAGCAGGTTGAAGAGCCCCATCAGGAGATTCGCCCACACCAGCGCGCGCGGCAGATTCGAGGCGTTGACGAGCGGCTGCTGCCACAGCCAGACCCGCGCCTCGGGATAGATGGCCAGCACCGCGAACGCTCCGACCGCGGCGAGAAAGAAGTTCACCAGCGGGCCGGCGGCGGCCACGCGCATCTCGGTGGCGGGCTCCGGCGGACCGGTCTGCGAGGTGTCCATCATGGTGACGCCGCCGATGGGGAGCAGCGTGATGCCGCGGACCGGCAGCCCGGCGTGCAGCGCCACCAGCGCGTGCCCGAGCTCGTGCAGCAGCACCGAGCCGAAGACGATCCCGAGCAGCGCGAAGGCGCGGCCCGGCGCGACCGGGTTCTCCGGCGTCGGCACCAGCACGAAGAGCAGCAGCAGCAGGAAGGTCCAGTGCAGGCGCAGGTCGACGCCGAACACTTTCCCCAGCGGGATGGACCAGGTCCGCATCTTCTCTCGCCCAGATTCTATATTCTTAGACGCTGGGCCGTCGGTCGTCGGCCCTCGGTCCTCGGCCGCAACGTTTCTGGCCGGCGACCGACGACCGGAGGCCGACGACGCCTCTCATGCGAGTGATCGCCGGCAAATACCGCAGCCGCCCGCTCCAGATGCCCAGGGGAGACGTCCGGCCGACGACCGACATGCTGCGGGAGACGCTGTTCAACGTGCTCGCCGCGGCCGTCGCGC
>DATIBR010000043.1 GCA_035457425.1 Terriglobales bacterium | reverse complement strand
CGCGGCGTCATATACCTTCAACCCGCCGTCGATCGTGCCCACGATGAGCGACACCCTCCCGGTCCGCCGGAAGTTCGCCACCACGCGCGGATATCCGCCCACCGCCGCGTTCAGCCGCATCTGGCCCTTGTCTTCGTCGATCACGATGGACTCATCGCCTTCGCGGTAGAAGCGCACATGCGTCGCCGTGACCTCGAGCTTCCCATACGCCAGGCCCGGCCGGAGGCGGCCCTTCTGGTAGAGGGTCTCGCCCACGGCCGACCTGATCTCGCCGTACGCCTTCGCATCGGCTTCCGGACCTTCCCAGATGGTCACGCCGCCGGGCCCTTCGAACCACAGCACGCCCAGCCCGGCCAGCACGGGGAACTCCAGCACCGGGCCGTCCTGGTCGTCGCGGAGCTCGATCACGCTCGCGGGCCTGCGCTGCGCCGCCGTGCGTTCCACCTCGGCGTAGGCGGCGTCGAAATCGCGGTACGCCCTCAGCAACAGCGCGAAGCGGTCGCCGAACCTCCGCTCCAGGTCGGGGTAGAGCGCCATCCGCCAGTTCCTGCCGCCGGCGCGCAGCTTCACGTAGTGCAGGCCGAACGCGCTGCCGTACTTCAGGTCTTTCACCTCCGCGCGCTGGAAGTCGAACGAGTCGCGCGGGACGGTGACGCCGTCGAAGCGCACGCGCGTCGGCGTGATGGTCAGCACGCCTTCGCAGTAGTCGGCGACGTGGCCGTGCCCGGCGAGGAAGCGGATGGCGCGCTCGCCCGCGAGCGTGGTGGCGTCCTGCGCGGCCGCCGGGCTTGCCAGCAAAAGCACGGCAAGAAGGAGTCGCGGACCGGCTCCGCTCATCGCTTCGCTTTCGCGATGGCGAGCAACAGGTCGACATCCGCGCCGGCAGCGCGCAGGCGGCCCTCTTTCGCGTCGTCGAGCACGAAATCCACGCCGCGCTCCTGCACCAGCATGGCTGCTCGTTTGGGTGCGACTCCCGCGCTCAACATCTTCTCTACATCCTCGACCGTCAGGGGCGGCGGTCCGGCGCGCTCCAGCGTCACAAGCACCTCGAGTTCGTCTCCGGACTCGACTTCCATCGCCTTCGCCCACTCCCGGTAGCCGCCGGCGCTCACCCGCAACCGCCGCGGCCCGGCGGCGACGTCGGTCAGCACCAAGCGCCCTTCCGCGGCGCTGGTCGTGCCCTTCGGGATGTCGTCCACGTACACCTGGGCGCCGCCTGGTTGCGACCGCACCGTCACCACCGCCGGGCGCACCAGGCTGGCCGCCGTCGCGACTGCCGGACGGAACGGCACCTCCGACAGCGCGAGCGGCTGCCGGTAGAAGAAGCGCGGATCCACAGGCGGATTCAACTCCATGCCCTGAAGATCATCGCTGCCCATGTGCTTGCCGTCTTCGAAGTACTCGGCGTGGAACGGCCAGGTCACGCCGTCCACCGTCCTCAGGTCGGAGAGCTCGCTGGCGCGCTGCTTGGTTCCGTTCTGGTCCTGGACGGTCTCTTCCAGCCGCAGCAGCCGCCCACTCGCCGGCTCGACCGACCAGCGCGCCGAGGCGCCGCCGGAGCGCAACTCGATCACCTTCACCGGCGTCGTGCCCACCAGGCCGTCGCCCACCATGCGCACCTGGAAATCCGGGTCGGCGGCATGCTTCGCCACGTAGAAGTAGCTGCGGCGCATCGAATTCTGCCAGTTGGTCAGCCAGTAGGCGGGCATCGTCTGCGTCTGCCCGCCGCTGATGCCGTGGGCCTCGTTCGCGGTGATGACCAGCACGAAGGGCGCCGTGTTGGAGGCCCCGGTCGCGACCAGTTGCGCGCGGTCTGGCAGCGCCACGAAGGTGTCGAAGGTAAAGCGCTGCAGCTCGCCGTTCTGGTCCCGCCAGCTCCGCGCTGAACGGTAGCGGACGGCGTAGATCTCCTGGAGGCGTTTGCCGCCGGCGAATCGCAGCGCCTTCTCGAGCACCCGCCGGGCCTCGTCCGCCGGCTGCTGCGCGGGCGATGCCAAGCCAAGCAGCAACATCGCCGCGAGCGCTGCTTTCCGACGCGCGTGCATCCGAGGTTATCTCCGGTTGATGATGGCGTCTTCGGCGGCCTTGGCCTTGCGCGCCTTGTCGATGCCGGCGCGCGCGGACTCGTTGTCGGGATCCAGCCCCAGCGCCTGGTTATAGCTGCTGATGGCGGCCTCGTATTCGCCGTTGACGCGCTGGCTGTCGCCCTGCGCCACCAGTTGCTGCGCGCGCTCCTTGTCGGCCGCGCTCGGACCCTTGGGCGCCGCCGGCTTGGGCCGCTCGCGCGGTGGCGCGGCTTTCGTCGCCGCCGGCGGCGGGCTCGCCGCCGCCGTGTCGCCCACCACGGGCGACACCTTCTCGTACTCGGTGAGGTTGTTCACCTCTTTCACGCCCGAGACGCCCTTGGCCAGCGAGTCGGCCATCTGCGACTCGTACAGCCCGCTGACCTTGCCTTTGAGCGTGACCACGCCGTCGCGCGCGCTGACTTCGATCGCGCTCTTGATCTCCGCCGAGCTGCCGAGCGCGGCGCGCACGTCGGCCGCCAGCCGGTCGTCCGGCAGCATGAGCGGCGTGCTGGTCGTGGGTCTCGCCGGCTCGTTGGCCTGCGCCTGCCCGAACTTCACCCAATAGACTCCGCCGCCGAGCGCGCCGATCAGCACGATCGCGCCCACGTAGACCAGCCAGTTGCTGGAGCGCGCGGGCGGGGGCGGCGCGTAACGCTGTGGTGCGGGCCGCGCCGGGGCGGGACTCGGTTGCGGCGTGCGCGCGCGCGCCGGCGCCGCGGCTGCGGGCGCGCTCATCGCCGGCCGCGTCCGGATGTTGGTCACTCCGGTCGCCAGCTCGTGGTCCACGTCGTCGAGCGCGGCCATGAACTCCGCCGCGTTCTGGTAGCGCAGGTTGCGGTCTTTCTCCAGCCCGTGCACCAGCAGCACGGAGAGCGTCTCCGGGATGCGCAGCTCGGGCGAGATCTCGTGCGCGCGCGGCGGGATGCTCTGAATGTGGTGCAGCAGCATGCCCATCGGCGTGTCCGACTCGAACGGCAGCCGCCCCGTCACCATCTCGTACAGCACGACCGCCAGCGAGTACAGGTCGGCGCGCCCGTCGATCTGGTCGCCGTGCCGCCCCATCGCCTGCTCCGGCGAGATGTACTGCGGCGTCCCCACCACCATGCCGGTCTTGGTGTTGCTGTGCGCGGCTTCCATGCCCGCCTCGCGCACCTTCGCGATCCCGAAGTCGAGCACCTTGACCACGTCCGAGCCGTCGCCCGGGTCGGTGATCAGGATGTTGTCGGGCTTGATGTCGCGGTGCGTGATGCCGATGGCGTGCGCGGCCGCCAGCGCCGCCGCCACCTGCCGCGCGATCGCGATCGCGCGCCGCACCGGCAGCGCCCCCGCCCGCTGGATCACGTGCCGCAGGTCGTTGCCGTGCACGTACTCCATCACCATGAACGGACGCCCGTCTTCGGTCGAGTCCAGGTCATCGACACGCACCGCGTTCGGGTGCTGCAGCTTGCGCGTGATGATGGCTTCCGACTTGAAGCGCTTCAGGAAACTCTCGTCATCGAGCAGCCGGCTGTTGACCACCTTGATCGCGCGCAGCTCATTGAACGCCAGGTGGCGCGCCTTGTAGACCACCGCCATGCCGCCCGCGCCGATCTTCTCCAGGATCTGGTACTTGTCGCGGATCACCATCCCCTGCGTCAGCTCCGACACCACCCGCAGGACGCGCTGGTCCTTCGGGCACGTCTGGAACTCGTTCGGGTATGTGGTGTGGCACGTGTCGCAGTACTTCATCGCCCGTCCGTGGCTCTCCGGCCGCGCGGCGCGCCTGGGCGCCGTGCTTGGTCGCGCTTTCCTGGGAGACTCGGCGGCGGGGGCCGCCGGCGGGAATCATACCTTCGCTGGCCTCGCGAAAGCACTAGTTTGTTGCAGCGCTCGCCTTCGGCACCTGTGGACTGCGTACCCATGGACCGTGAACCAAGAAAAAAAGGCCTCTCTCCATCCGATTCAGGATCGCTCCAAGGAAGGAAGAAAAGCCTTTTATCCCACGTGGTGTAACGTCGGTGTCCGTTGGCCTTCGGCCTTGCGGGACGGTGGACCGTCCACGCGTGGACTGACTCAAAAGATCTACGCCGCGCGCGGCATCTGCCACTCGGGCTCGGCGGGCGCGGCCGCGGGCGCCGCTTGCGCCGCGCGCATCGAGCGGACCTTGCGCAGCAGCAGGATCATCGCCAGGATCGCCGCCCAGGCGCGCGGGTCCGGCGTCACGACCGTGGCCAGCGCGCGACGCACGGCGCGCACATGCGCTTCCTGCGCGGCCGCCATCGCGATCTGCCCCGGGCTCGTCTCCGGCCCGTTCCAGCCCGCGCGCGCCGGTTCGTAGGCCGGCGGCGCCGGCGGCGGCGTCTCCACCAGCTTACGCACGTCGGGCTTGATCGGCGTCGCGTCCGACGTCCCCACCAGCAGCAGGCACACCAGCGCGGCGCCTAGCACGATCACGATCCTCTGGATCAGCCGCTTTCCGCTCACCATCGCTTAGATGCCGCGCGGCACCCGCGGTGGCCCGCTCCACGCTGGTCGCAAGCCGCAAAAACTCCGCACGGCAGGCAACCGCCGCCCCCGCTCCTTTGTTCGGTTTCCGGAACAGAATGGTTATTTCGGGAAAACGCCCGCCTTTCGACCTTACTCTGGCCTGGTTAGTTCCCCAGCTCCCACGGAAGCGTAAGCGGCAGCGCACGCGGCGGTTCGCGGCGCAAGCTTGGAGTCTTTCTGGGGAATCCATCGTACGCACTCTCTGGCCGTGCGCAGGACTCGATGTCGCGGGGCCACGGCAACCCAAAGCTCGCAGGCGAGCTGGCCGAGAGTGCTTTCATGACGACGGCGCTCACGCGCGGCTTCATCGTCTCGCGCCCGTTCGGCGAGAGCGCCGCGTACGACGTGGTGGTCGACAATCGCGCCCTGCGGCCGCCCGACGCGCGCAGCCGCCTGTGGCGCATCCAGGTGCGCAGCGTCAGCGGACGCCCGCCCTTCCGGGTGACCACCTTTCATGGCCGCGCCAAGCGGCCCATCACCGCCGCCGACGCCGATTTCCTTGCCGTGCTCATCGTTCCGCTCGCCACCTGGTATCTCATCCCGGTGCGCGTCTTCTCGCCCGCCATGGGCCTCTGGCTGTTCCCGCACGTGCCCGCGAGCCGGGGGCGCTTCGAGCAGTATCGCGAGGCCTGGCGACGGCTGACTTGACGCGCTTCGCCCGCTCTCCGCGTTGTTGGCCGGGTTTCCCGGGACCACGTATCAGTTGCCTTAATCGCCGGCATCCGCTATATAGGGCCCACCTCCCAATGGATCCCGGCCAGCAGCTCCGCAGCATCCGCGAGAACCTCGGGCTGACGATTCGCGACGTCGAAGCCGCCAGCGCCAGCATCGCCACGCGTCATCGCAATCCCGAGTACGGTATCTCCATCAGCCGCCTCTCCGACTTCGAGACCAAGGCCATCATCCCCAACGTCTTCAAGCTCTATTCCCTCGCCGTCATCTACCGCATGACCTTCGAGGAGATGCTGGACGTCTACGGCCTCGACCTGGCCAGCGCGGCCGCCGACGCGGGCGTCCTCTCCCACCCGCAGTCCCACCTGCTGCCCCGCAACGCCGGCGGCTCCGCCAAGATCCCGGTCCGCCTCGACCCGGCTTTCGACATCCGCAAGACCACCAACATCGGCCGCATGATCCAGGCCTGGGGCCTGGTGCCGCTCTCGTATCTCGCCTCGCTGCTCGATTCCAATCACACCTTCGGCTACATCGGCACCGAGGACTTCACCATGTACCCGCTGCTGCTGCCCGGCTCGTTCGTCCAGGTGGACGAAGCGCGCAACCGCGTGGAAGAGAAGATGTGGCGCTCCGAATACGAGCGGCCCATCTATTTCATCGAGAGCCGCGAGGGATTCACCTGCTGCTGGTGCACGGTCAAGGGCGACCGCATCATCCTGCAGCCGCATCCCCTCTCGCCCGCGCCGCCCCGTGTCGCGCGCTTCCCGCAGGACGCCGAGGTCATCGGCCAGGTCGTCGGCGTGGCTATGCGGCTGGGAGACGTTTCCTTCGACGACGCGCCACGCTCGTCATCGCGTCCCAAACTAAACTGAAGTGCCGGCGCTGCAGCTCGTCGGTTCCCGCCGGCAGCAGCTCCTCCATGGAACGCTTCACCACCCGCTCCAGCGTCTCCTGCTCCGCGCAGGTCCGCTCCAGCGGCTGTCGCAGCAGGCGCGTGAACGCTTCGCGATGCGCGGCCGCGAGCGCCTCCTCTGCCGCTTCCTTCCCGTGGACCTTCGTCAGTCCCCAGTGCTCGTAGCCGCCCTCCGCCGGACGTAGTGCGGCGAGATAGTCGAGCTGCGCCAGCGTCCCGCGCAGCGCCGCCAGCGTCGTAGCCTCAAGATCTTCCTTCGCGGAACGGAATGTCATTCCCTGTTTCGCTTTCCGGACACCGAACAGCCGCGCCCTTCCACGCTTCCCCTGCCCGCCAGGCCTCCACCCTCGTTCGCGTGCGAACCACGCACCTCTGGAGGTTTCTGTGAGAAAGGTTACACGGTTATTCCTCGCTACCACACTGCTCGTTGGTACATGTTCCATCGCAGCGCTTGCCGACAGCGACCCGCCGCCCTGCAATCCCAGGGATCCTACCTGCATCCCCCCGCCGCCACCGTATGCCAAGTTTGCCATGGAAGTCCCGCTTCCCGTTCTGGTCCAGATGCGCTGATCCGATTCCGGAAACCGGAACAACGACGCAAATGCTGCGCAGTGCAGTAGCAGCTCTGTAGTAGGCTGAGCCGGATATCACTCTCCGGCTCAGCCTATGGACTTGCGCCTCGCACTTCGTCTCATCCTGTACGCAGGGCTGTTCTTCGAGCTGCTGATCGCCGGAACCTTGCTCTACCGCCGGCTGTATCGCCGGCTCCCGCTCTTTTTTCTCTACGCCAGCTTCGCCTTGTTAATGACCCTCACCCTGCAGGGAACGCGCCGGGTCGGCCCGTCCGCCTACTTCTACAGTTATTGGGGCTTTGAAGTCGTCTCCTGGGCGCTGGAACTGGCTGTCATCCAGGAGGTCATGCAGCAACTGTTCGAACCCTACAGCTCGATCCGGCGGCTGGTGCTGCTTCTGTTCCGCTGGGGCGCCGGCCTGCTGGTCACCATCGCGCTCCTCTCCGCCATCGCGGCGCCCGGGGGCGACACCGATCAACTCATGGCGGGCGTCCTCACGCTCGAGCGCAGCGTGCGCATCGTCGAGGTCGGCCTGCTCTCGCTCCTCTTCGTGTTCGCCGGCTTTCTGCGGCTGCGCTGGCCGCACTACGCGCTCGGCATCGCCCTCGGCTTCGGCATCTACTGCACGGTCGAGCTCGTCACCCTCACGGCGCGCGCCCACGGCGGCATGACCATGCAGACCTCTTTCTTCTGGATGAAGCCATTGGCCTTCGTCGTCGCACAAGTCTGCTGGGCCTCGTATTTCTTGCTGCCCGCGCGCGTCCCGGCCTCCGAGCGCACTCCCGCGCCTACCATGCAGGGCTGGGATAGCGCGCTCGCGGAGTTCCTCCGCCGATGACCCTCTTCTGGCCCGCGCTCTTCATCGCCTTCGCGCTCGCGGGGCTCGCGCTGGTGTATTGGGTGTTTCGCGGGCAGCGCGTCGAGTTCTACGCGCCCGCCGACCTCGAGCGCTTCGTCCAGCCCGTCGACCTCGCCGCTTTCCAGTCGCTGCTCTCGCCCGAGAACGAGGACTTCCTCCGCGCCGAGACCTCCCCCGCGGAGCTGCGCTCGTTCCTGCGCCGGCGCCGGCGCGTTGCCGCCGCCTACATCCGTCGCGTCGCCGCTAACGCCGCCGTGCTCACGCGCCTGGCGGAATTGGCGCGCACCAGCTCCGATCCCGCCACCGCGCGCGCCGGCGCCGAGCTCGCCAACGCCGCCCTC
>DATIBR010000042.1 GCA_035457425.1 Terriglobales bacterium | reverse complement strand
GCCGTCGACTCTTAACCTTTGCAGGACCCCTCAGTGCCTTCCGGTGACACGATTCGCGGCCACCACGACGAGCGAGCCGTTAAGACGGCGAGCGCTCCAGCCGGCCTTGGCCGGCGGCAGCGAGGCCGCGCAGCGGCCGAGCTTAGCCCAGCGCGTAAGCGCTGGGTAGATCACCAAAATGAATGGGAGCCCGCTTTAGCGGGCGACACGGCCAAAGCGAGGGCGTGAGCCCGAGCGAATAAACCACTACGACCGCGCCGCCTTCATCACCGCTCGCTTCGCAAACACCCGCACCATCTCCCGCCTGTACTCCGGCGTGAGCGCGCTCGTTGTCAGCGGCTTCGCCGTCCGCGCCGCCAGCTCCCCCACGACCTCCGCCGCGTGCTCCAGCCCATCCCCCAGCGCCTTGCCCTTCAGCGCGTTGGGCGCGTCCTTGATCAGCGCCGGCATCGGATTCACCGCCGTGATCGCCACCCGCGCGTCCTCGACCGCGCCATTCTTTTTCATCGCCACCGCCACGCCCGCCAGCGGGTAATCGATCGACCCTCTCAGCCGCAGCTTCAGGTACGCGCCCTTCCAGCCCGCGGTCTCCTCTGGCAGGAAGACCTTGGTCAGGATCTCGCCCTTCTCCAGGTTCATCCGCGCGTCGCCCTCGCCGGTATAGAACTCCGCCAGCGGCACCACCCGTCGCCCGGTCTTGCTCACGATCTCGATCTCGGCGCCCAGGCACAGCAACGCCGGCGCCGTGTCGCCCGAAAACGCCGCCCAGCACTTCGTCCCGCCCGGCGCTACGTGGCACAGGTCGCCGTCCTTCTTGATGCAGAACCCGCAGCTCTTCCGCCACGTCAGCGATTGGTTGTACCAGAGGCACCGCGTGTCCAGGCAGATGTTCCCGCCCAGCGTCCCCATGTTCCGCAGGATGGGCGACGCGACCGTCATCGCCGCCTCGCGTAGCACCGGGTAATTTTTCTCGATGTACCCCGAGTCCTCGATCGTCGTCAGCGTCGTCAGCGCGCCGATCTCCACGCCCTGCCCCGGCTTCACCTTGATGCCCCGCAGGTCCCCGATGCCCGAGATGTCGAGCACGTACTGCGGCGTGAACAGCCGCTGCCGCAGCGACGGGATCAGGTCCGTCCCGCCCGCCACGATCTGCGTCGTCCCCGCATTCGCCGACAGGTACGCCATCGCCTCTTGCAGCGTCCGCGGCTTGATCAGTTTGAATTCCGGAAGACTCAAATTGTCATCTGTCCTTTGTCATTTGTCATTCGGACGTCAGTCTCCCGCGACGGGACCGCTCTTCACGACAGCAGGGTCCTGTTTGTGCCGCTTCGGCCCCTTGCCCTTGAACCACAGGCTCCCGCCGTGCTCGCGGAACTTCGCTGGCGCCGTCGGGTCCACACCCTCGGTCATGTTGACCTGCTTCGCGCCGCCGCCCTTCTGCGCACGCAGCGCCGCCAGCACCCGCTCCGGCGTGAACGGCGCTTCGCGCAACCGCACTCCCACCGCGTCGTAGATCGCGTTCGCCACCGCCGGGATCGCCGCCGCCAAACTCCCCTCGCTCGCTTCCTTCGCGCCGAACGGACCCTCTGGGTCCACCGACTCCACGATGATGCACTCGATCTCCGGCGACTCCATCACGCTCGCCGACCGGTACTCCAGCAGCCCGGGGTTCATCAGCAGGCCGTCTTTCCACACCATCTCTTCCTGCAGCGCCTGCCCCAGCCCCATCCACACCGACCCGATGACCTGCCCTTCCACGCTCACCGGGTTCAGCGCCCGCCCGCAGTCGTGCGCCGCCCACACCTTCTGCACCGTCACGACGCCGGTCTCTTCATCGACCGTGACCTCGGCCACCTGTGCCGAGTACGAGTACGCCGGCGACGGCCCCACGCCGCCGCCCTTATGCTTCCCGCCGCGCGCTTCCTGCGGCGGCGCATACGAACCCGTCCCGGTCAGCGACCGATGCTCCGCCATCGCCGTCGCCACCGCCTCCTCGAACGTCATGTATTCCAGCGCCTCGTCTGACGTGCGCTTCATCTGCACCTTGTCGCGCAGCACCTGGCCGTCTTCGATCTTGCGCGTCTCGCGCGCCCGCAGCAGCTCGTGCGCCCGGTGCTCCTCGCCCTCCGGCACCACCCCCCGCTTCCACACGAAATCGTCGCGCATGATCACGTCGCGCGCGTCGCAGCGCAGACGCCGCGCCACCGCCGGCAGCATCTTCTGCTTCACATCCTCGGCCGCCCGCAGCGCCGCGTTCCCGTTCATGAACGTCACCCGGCTCGAATACGACCCGATGTCCACCGGTGTCAGGTCGGTGTCCGCGGCGATCACCTTCACCCGCCCCAGCCCCACGCCCAGCACCTCGGCCACCACCTGCGCCACCATCGTGTCCGACCCCTGCCCGATCTCGCTCGCGCCCGTGTAGATCACCACGCCTCCGTCGCGGTCCAGCTTCAGGTTCACCGTCGAGTGCGGCATGTCCGACCGGATGATCGAGTTCGCCGCGCCGCTCACGTAGTGCGAGCACGCAATGCCCAGCCCTCGCCCGCGTCCCAGCTTGCCCTTGCGGTACGCCCACCCCGACCGCTCCACCGTCTTGTCGATGCACTCCGGCAGGCCGTAGCTCTGCACCCGCAGCCCGTTCACCGTGATGGTCGGCGGCTTCAGCAGGTTCCTCCGCCGGATGGTCGCGCCGTCCAGCCCGATCTTCGCCGCCAGCTCGTCCAGCTGCGACTCGAACGCGAAACGCACGTTCACCGTGCCGTGGCCGCGCATCGCGCCGCACGCCGGCTTGTTCGTCAGCACGCGGTAGCCGTCGTACCGGATGTGCGGGATGTCGTACAGCGCGCCCAGCAGTGCGCCCGAATAAAGGATGGTGACCACGCCATACGAGCAGTACGCGCCGCCGTCCTGGATCACCCTCGCCGCCACCGCCGTGATCCGCCCGTCCTTGCGCACCCCCGTCTTCAGGTCCACGATCGTCCGCGGCCGCCCCCGATGCGCCCAGAACACCTCCTCGCGCGTGTACGTGATCTTCACCGGCGCCTTCGCTTTCCGCGCCGCTACCGCCGCGATGATCTCCAGCGGGATCACCTCGCTCTTCCCGCCGAACCCGCCGCCCACCAGCGGCTTGATCACCCGGATCTGCGACATCGGCAGCTCCAGCACGATCGAGAGCTTGTGCTGCAGGTAGTACGGCACCTGCGTCGACGACCACACCGTCAGCTTCGTCGGCTGCCCCGTCTGCGCGTCGATGTCGAACTGCGCCAGCGTCGAGTGCGGCTCCATCGCCGCGTGCGTCACCTCGTTGGCGATGTAGCGCGCCTCCATCACCTCGTCCGCCTCGGCAAAGCCCGCGTCCGGGTCGCCGAACACGTGGTGGTAATCCTTCTCGATGTTGTTTGCCTTGTGGTCGTGGATCAGGTCGGCCGTCGCCTTCATCGACTCTTCCGGGTCGAAGTACGCCGGCAGCGACTCGTACTCCACCTCGATCAGCTCCAGCGCCTTCTCCGCCGTCTGCTCATCCACCGCCACCACGCACGCCACGTTGTCCCCGACGTACCGCACCTTGTCCACCGCCAGCGCCGTCTCGTCATGCCCGACGGGAAGAATGCCGTACTTGTTCGGCGCATCGGTCCCGACGACCACCGTCACCACGCCGTCCAGCATCAGCGCGCGCGACGCATTGATGCTCTTGATCTTCGCGTGCGGCAGCGTCGCGTGCAGGATCTTTCCGATCAGCATCCCCGGGACCGCTAGGTCGTCGGTGTACTTCCCCGACCCCGTCGTCTTCCCCGCGGAATCGATCATCGCGATCCGCTTCCCGATCACCGAGAACTGATTCCCGTTTTTCCCGTTATCGCCCATCAGAGGATCTCGTAGTGCACCACGTTCTTCTCGAACTCCAGCAGAAACTGCCGGTCTTCCTCGTAATACTTGGCCCGCTCGATCTCTTTACCCGCGAACTGCTCGATCGCCGCCCGCGACTCCCAGAACGTCAGCGTCATGAAGTGTGTCCGCTCGCCTTCTTCGCGCCGCAGGATGTACACGCCTTGGTTCCCCGCCACGCTCATGTAGTCCGGCACCGCTCTCGCCCGCAGGAACTCCGCGTACGCGTCCCCGTCACTCGCCTTCGTCACTCCGTGCCACATCCTCGCGATCATCGGCCACTCACGACCTGCAACTACTTCGCCGCCGCCATCCCCTTCTGCTCCGCCTCGATCGCCGCCTTCACCGCCTCGTACATCTGCGTGTATCCCGTGCAGCGGCACAGGTTGCTCGAGAGCGACCGCCGTATCTCCTCGTCCGTCGGCTCCGGATTCGCCGCCAGCACCGCCTTCACCGTCATCAGGAACCCAGGCGTGCAGTACCCGCACTGCGCCCCGCCCCAGTCGCCGTACGCCTTCTGGATCGCGTTCAGCGCGCCGTGCTCGGTGATGCCCTCGATCGTCAGCACCTCGTACTCGTCGCCCGCCACGCTCGCCGCCAGCACCGTGCACGCCAGCACCGGCACGTGGTTCACCTGCACCGTACACGCCCCGCACGACGAGTCGTCGCACCCGCGCTTCGACCCCGTCAGCCCCAGGTCCTCGCGCAGCACGTCGAGCAGCAGCTTGTTCGGCGGGATCGCCACCTCCCGCTTCCGCCCGTTCACTCGAAGCTCGATCAGCTCTTTCTTCATCAGTCCCCGGCCACTCGCAACTCGCGGCTCACAACTCGCAACTAGTAGGTCGGCACCTTCGGGTCCACCTTCTTCGACCACGCATCGATCCCGCCTCGCACCGACTGCGCCTTCTCGAACCCGTGCTCGCGCAGCCAGTTCGTCACCTTCAGCGACCGCACCCCGTGATGGCACAGCACGAGGATGTTCTTGTCCGGATCCAGTTCCTGCTGCCGCGACGCCACGTCCCCCATCGGAATGTTCTTCGCCCCGGCCACGCTCGCCGTCTGCACCTCCCACGGCTCGCGCACGTCGATCAACACCGCTTCCCCTTGATCCAGTTTCTGCTTCGCCTCTTCCGGCGTGATCTCGATCGACACTTCCATGGCTCCTGTTGATTTCGTTGTCGCCGCCGTCGCGGCCCCCGTGGAGGCTGGCGCCGCCGGCGTCGCCGCCGTCTGCTGCTTCTTCTCCCCGCACCCCACCAGTAACCCAAGCCCCACAAACACGATAGATATTGCCTTCATGACCCCTTCTTGTTCCCAATCGGCAATCGGCAATCGGCGATTGGCGATCTCAGTATCCAAAGTCCGCCGGCGCTGCGTACGCGTGCTTCTTCACTGCCAACTCTTCCACGCGGCACCCGCCCAGCAATCCGACGTACTCCGCACGGTCACGCACGCCGTGCACCCACTTCTCCACCCAGCGCGCAAAGTCTTCCGCGGTCTTCGTCTGTTCATGATACTGCCTGAAGTACGCGTCATCGCGCGCGTAATATCCCTGCACCGGCGAGGGATGTCCCCCCATCCGCGCCTCCACCACCGCGCTCACCAGGAACCCGGGGATGACCGTCCGGTTCGGGTCGCTCGCGATGACCTCCGCCGGCACGATCTCCTCGCACGTCACGACCACCCGCTTCGCCGCCCGCACCGCCTCCAGCATCACCCCAAAGTTCCCCCAGCAGTGCGCATTCCCGTTCTCATCCGCCCGCTGCACGTGGACGATCGCCACATCCGGCACGATCGCCTTCACGGCATGCAGCCGCTCGGTTTCATTTGTCATTTGTCCTTTGTCATTTGTCATTCCGAACGGGTTACGGACCTCTGCGAAGAATGGATTGTTTCGCGCCACATCACTCCCCAGCGCCGTCCGCGTCGGCAGGAACGGCACTCCCATCGCCGCCGCCTGCAGCCCGAGCGCCACCGAGAAGTTCGTCATGTTGACGACCTCGATCGCTCCCGACTCCGCCGCCCGCCGGAAGTTGTACGCCGAGCCCATCATCACGTTCCCCACCCACGCCGCGATCACCCGCTCCGCGCACCCCGCGCCGATCACCTGGTCGAACAGCACGTCCGAGATCGGCCCGATCAGCGTCAGCCCGCGCTTCTTCTGCCGGATCAGCTCGTGCCCCGCCGCGAACGGGATCATCTGCTCCATCTGGCAGCCCATCGCGACGCTCGCGCCCTCCGGCACCAGCTCCGCCACCGCCTCCCGCATTGTGCGCAGCTTACTCATTGATTCCTTCGACAGCCTTGTCATCTACACATCGCACAAGCGTGCCGGGGTCGAATTCCCATAGCTCATCCTCAGACACCGATTGCTCCAAGATGCGGAAGTAGCCGCCCTTGACGTGTTCGCTGCGACGGGTCGCCAGACATCCGTCGCTTCGTCGAGCAACTTCACGTATATCGTGACTTGTTCGGGCATTTCTCTGTGTCTCTGTGTCTCTGTGGTAGGCTTTCTCCCGCGGTTTTCAATCGGCAATCGGCAATTGGCGATCGGCAATCACTTCCCGCTCCACTTCGGCCTTCTCTTCTCCATCCACGCCGCGATACCTTCCTTGCAGTCCGCCGTCTTCACTAGCTCATCCAGATAGATCTTCTCCGCCCGCGCCAGCCCCTTCTCGAAGTGGACCGCCTCCCACGCGTACAGCGCCTTCTTCGTCAGCGCCACCGCCGCCGGCGACAGCTCCGCCAGCCGCGACGTCAGCTCGCGCGACCGCGCCTCCACCTGCCGCGCCCCGCACACCACGTTCGCCAACCCTATCCGCTCCGCCTCCGCCCCCGAGATCGTCTTTCCCGTCAGCACCAGCTCCGCCGCCCGCTTCTGCCCCACCAGCACCGGCAGCGCCACCGCCGCCACCGGCGGGAAACACGCCAGCGTGATCTCCGGGAATCCCCACACCGCATCGCCGGCCGTGATGACCACGTCGCACACCACCGCCAGCTCCGCTCCGCCGCCCAGGCAGTTGCCCTTCACCTCCGCGACCAGCACCTTCCGGCTCGCGACCATCGTCCGCACCACCGCGTGGAACTTCTCCAGCATCCCGCGCACCTTGTCCGGCGTGTGCGCCGCGATGTCCACTCCCGCCGAGAACGCCTTCTCGCTCCCCCCGATCACGATCGCCGCCACGTCCGCGCGTTTCTCCAGCTCCGCCAGCGCGCCGACCAACTCCTCCATCATCGGCACGTCGATGACGTTCTGCGACCGGTTCGCCAGCGTGATCCGCGCCGCCGGCGCCGTGTGCTCGACCTTGATCTTGCCAAATGTCATTGTCATTCTGAGCGAGGCGCGGGCGAACTATCCCCGCGCCGAGTCGAAGAACCCCTACCGCCAGCATCCTCTGCGATGAGCCGAGTCCAATCGGCAATCGGCGATTGGCAATTGGCAATCACCCGGTCCAGAATCCTTCCTTGTCGTACT
>DATIBR010000041.1 GCA_035457425.1 Terriglobales bacterium | reverse complement strand
CTCATCGCGGGACTCGGCTGGGCGGTGCTGGAAGTCAACCGCTCCTCCTACGTCACCCAGGCCTACGTCGCCCGCACTCAGCCCGTGCCCTTCAGCCACAAGCACCACGTCGAAGGCATGGGGATCGACTGCCGCTACTGCCACACCGGCGTGGAGAGCTCGCCGTTCGCCGGGATCCCGCCGACCAAGACCTGCATGAACTGCCACGCGCAGATCTGGTCGAACGCGCCCATGCTCGAGCCGGTGCGCGAGAGTTTCCGCACCGGGAAGTCGCTGGAGTGGACGCGGGTGAACGACCTGCCGGACTTCGTCTACTTCGACCACTCGATCCACGTGGCGAAGGGCGTGGGCTGCGACACCTGCCACGGCCCGGTGGACCGCATGCCGCTGATGTACCAGGCGCAGTCGCTGCAGATGGAGTGGTGCCTGAACTGCCACCGCGCGCCCGACAAGTTCCTGCGGCCGAAGAGCGAAGTCTTCAACATGCGCTACGAGCAGCCCAACGGCGAGCGGCCGGTGAACTTCGGCGGCAAGCAGTACACCGACCAGAGAGACCTGGGGAAAGACCTGATCAAGCTGTACGGCGTCCGCAGCCCGAACGACCTTCAGAGCTGCTCGACGTGCCATAGATAAAGGACGCAGGCGAAACGGGGACGATGTCCGCAGAGTGTCACGAGAAGAAGCAGGCCGCGGAAGCGGCGGAGCTGGTGAGAATCGACACCGGCAAGAAGCTCTCGCTCGACGAGGCGCGGGAGAAGCTCGCCGGGCAGAGCGGCCCGCGCTACTGGCGGTCGCTGCACGAGCTGGCCGAGACGCCGGAGTTCCGCCGCCTGCTGGATGACGAATTCCCGCGGCACGCTTCCGTGCTCGACGACGTGAGCCGGCGCGACTTCATGAAGGTCGCCGCCGCCGGCCTGGCGCTCGCGGGATTGTCGGCGTGCACCAAGCAGCCGGCGGAGCAGATCATCCCGTTCGTCCGGCAGCCGGAGAACATGCTGCCGGGTAAGCCGACCTACTTTGCCACCGCGATGCCGTTCCCGACGGGCGCCTTCCCACTGCTGGCGAAGAGCAACGAGGGCCGGCCGACGAAGGTGGAAGGGAACCCGCAGCATCCGGCGTCGCTCGGTGGGTCAGACCCGTTCGCGCAGGCCTCGGTACTCGGGCTCTACGATCCCGACCGCTCGCAGACCATCCAGAACCTGGGTGAAGTGCGGCCGTGGGGCGAGTTCCTGGGCGCGGTGCGGCAGCCGCTGGTTGCGCAGAAGTCGCTCGGCGGCGCCGGCATCCGGTTCCTCGCCGAGACGGTGATCTCGCCGACGCTGGCGCAGCAGATGCGCGACCTGCTGAAGCTGTATCCGCAGGCGAAGTGGTTCCAGTACGAGCCGGTGAATCGCGACGCGCTCTGGGCGGGCACGAAGCAGGCGTTCGGCCAGCCGGCGCAGCCGGTCTACAAGCTCGAAGCGGCGGACGTGATCGTCTCGCTCGACGCCGACTTCCTGTCGGCGGGCTTCCCGGGATTCCATCGCTACGCGCGCGAGTTCGCCTCGCGGCGCAAGGTGCAGCACGACGAGCGTGGCAAGTCGCAGCGCGGGATGAACCGGCTGTACGTGATCGAGAGCACGCCGTCGAACACCGGCGGCAAGGCGGACCACCGGCTGGCGAAGAGGGCGAGCGAGGTACAGGACGTTGCATCCGAGCTTGGAGCAGCGTTTGGAATGGGCGAGGGCAAGCCAGACTTTTCCGGACCCGATGGCAAGTTCCTCCAGGCGCTAGTGAAGGACCTGCAGGCGCACCGTGGCTCATCCCTCGTCATCGCGGGCGAGCATCAGTCGGCATACATCCATTGGTGCGCGGCGAAGATCAATGAAGCTCTGGGCAACGTCGGCAAGACCGTCGTTTACACCGACCCGATCGAAGCCAACCCGGTCGACCAGATGGCGGGGCTGCGGGAACTGGTCGGCGAGATGTGGGCGGGCAAGGTGGACATGCTCGTCATCGTGGGCGGCAACCCGGTGTACGACGCGCCCGCCGACCTCGACTTTGCCGGCGCCATCCGCAAAGTGCCGCGCGTCTTCCGGCTGGGGCTCTACTTCGACGAGACCTCGTGGCTCTCGCACTGGCACGTGCCGATGGCGCACTACCTGGAGTCGTGGAGCGATACGCGCGCCCACGACGGCACCGTCTCGATCGTTCAGCCGCTCATCGCGCCGCTCTACGACGGCAAGACCGCGCACGAGTTCCTGCAGGCGTTCACGGACGCGCCCGGCATTCCCGGATACGAGACGCTGCGGAACTACTGGAAGTCGCAACACACGGGTGTGGACTTCGAGACGTGGTGGCGCAAGGCGCTGTACGACGGCTTCATCGAGGGCTCCGCGCTGCCGGAGAAGCAGTTCACGGCGAAAAATGTTCCGCCGCCTCCGGATCCGCACACAACGGGAGGCAAGCTCGAGGTCATCTTCCGTCCCGATCCCTCGGTCTACGACGGGCGCTTCGCCAACAATGGATGGCTGCAAGAGCTGCCCAAGCCCATGACGAAGATGACCTGGGACAACGCCGTGCTGATGAGCCCGACGACGGCAAAGAAGCTCGGCCTGTTCTCCGATTCCACCGGCGCCTACGAAGACCCCGGCGGCGGCAAGACGCCGGTCGGTCCGGACAGCGAGGGATTCACCGACGTCGTCGTCGTGAAGTACCAGGGCAAAGAGATCAAGGGCGCGGTGTGGACGGTGCCCGGGCATCCCGACGACGCCATCACGCTGACGCTGGGC
>DATIBR010000040.1 GCA_035457425.1 Terriglobales bacterium | reverse complement strand
AGCAGGTGGTTGTAGGTGTCGCCGTCGGGCGGGGTGCGCCGCGTGTCGTGGTCGTCCTTCTTCGAGATGTAGAGCTCGCAGCCGAGGATGGGTTTGATCCCGGCGGCCTGCGCGGCGTTGTAGAACTCCAGCGCCGCGAAGATGTTGCCGTGGTCGGTGACCGCGACCGCCGGCATGCCGTGCCCCTTCACGCGCTTGACGAGCGCGTCGATGCCGCAGGCGCCGTCGAGCAGCGAGTAATCGGTATGCAGGTGCAGATGGACGAATTGCGACGACATGGGTTCTAGCTAGATTTTATCTGCTCGGGAGGGGTGTCGGGGCCTGTGGATATGTAGGCTCCATGCAGGAAAAAGCCAACCACAAAGGACACGAAGGACACACCAAGGACCTTTGTGAAACCTTTGTGTCCTTTGTGGTGAGCCTACCGCTTCTTCTTGGCGGGCTTCTTCTGCGCCTTCTTGGCCGGCTTTGGGGCGGACTTCGGTGCAGGCTTCTTCGCTTCGGGCGGCGGCGGAGACTGCTTCGCGCCCTTCGCGGGCGGAGTCGGCGGAGGCGCGGCCTTGCCGCCCTTGCCCGTCTTTCCGGCGGACGCGGCGGCGGGCGCGGTGGTCGAGACGATCTCCGGTTCTTTCCCCTTCTTGCCCTTCTTGCCTTTTCCGGCGGGCACGACTTCCACCGGGGCGGGCGGCGGCTCCGGCTTGCGTCCGCGCTTGACCGGCGGCGGAGGCGGGGGCGGCGGAGGCGGCGGCTCGAACTGCTTCAGGAACTTCCTGATCTCGCTCTTCGAGCGCCCGTCGATCATCATGAAGAACAGGTGCTCGGTGACGATCGGGTACTCCTTGAGCTCGGGCGTGATGCGCAGCTCGATCATCTCCGGCGTCGGGATCTTCGACTTCACCTCGCGCCACTTCCGCAGGAAGTTCTTCAGCTTCTGCTGCACCGCCTGCTGGCGCGCGGTCACCGTCAGGAACAGGATGGTCTCGGCGCGATACTTGTCGAGCAGCTTCCAGGTGAGCGAGGGCGTGGCCGCTTCCTTCGACGTCAGCTTCTGCGCCAGTTCCTTCGCTTCGTCCTCAAGCGCGCGCCACTGTTCCACCAGCCACTTGTTCTGGACGAGCTTCTGGACCTCCTTGCGGTCGCTCTCGCCCATGCCGTCGGTCAGAAAGTACAGGATGGCGGGCGCCGGGTCGGTCGGATATCCGAACTCGGCCAGCGTCGTGCGCGTCTCGAGCAGGTCCTTCAGCCCCTGCGTGTCCACCTTCGCCACGGACCAGCGCGGATGCAGCACGCGCAGCCAGCCTTCCTTCTCGAAGGCGCGCATGACGGCGAGCGGGTCGTCTTCGTAAGCCAGGTGCTCGATCTCGCGGCCGCGCGCGTCGTCGAGGATGTAGTCGATGTACTTGTTCTCGAGCGCCGAGTTGTAGCGCGCCTGCGTCCGCTCTTCCAGCGTCCAGTGGTAGCGCGCCATGAAGCGCGTCGCGCGGATCAGCCGCGAGGGCTCTTCCAGGAAGGCGTAGTTGTGCAGCACGCGGATGAGCTTGCCCTCCACGTCGGCCACGCCGTTGAACGGGTCGAGCAGCAGGCCGCGCGAGCCCGGGTTCAGCGACAGCGCCATGGCGTTGACGGTGAAGTCGCGCCGCCGCAGGTCCTCGGTGATGGTCGCGGGATGGATCTCGGGCGGCTTGCCCGGCTTCTCATACTTCTCCGTCCGCGTGGTCACGATCTCCGCGCGCACGTTACCGGGCAGCAGCACGCCCAGCGACTTCAGCTCCTCGTTCTGCCACTGGACGACCGCGCCGGCCTTCTCCAGCTCCTTGACCATGCGCAGCGCCGAACCCTGCACGGCGAAATCGAGGTCGCGGATGGAGGCGCCCGAGATGATGTCGCGCACGCTGCCGCCCACGAGATACACGTTCATCTCGTGCGCGCGCGCCGCTTCGGTCACCAGCCCTACGCCCTTCTGCTGCTCGGGCGAGAGCCGCGAATCCATCATGTAGAGGTAGTCGGCCATTGCTCCTGGGGCGGGTCGGCGGGCGGACGACAGGCCGCCGCGGCCCTGTGGAAATCTTGTCTAACCTGTTGTTTCCAAACAGCTTACACTCGGTGCATCGGGCCGCGATAAACAGCACAAGATAACACAGGTTGACGTTCTTGGCTACTTTTGCCGCGCGGACATGGTTTTTTCGGGGAAAAGGGGCGAGAATGCCAGCTTCGTGAGGACCGCAGGTATAGCGGTCGTCTTCGCGGCACGCTATTACTGGTTTCCCGTTTCCCGTTCCCCGTTTCCCGAGGATATGGGTCCAACCGGAAACCGGAAACGGGAAACCGGAAACGCTTTGCCCTCGACCCACAAGAAAGTCATCGTCCGCAAGCTCGACCGCGACGCCATCCAGGGCTACGTCGCGCCCGAGTTCATCGCCGACGGCAAGCTCGAGCTGCTCAACGTCTCCGGCAAGGTGGTGCTGCTCGACCTGGCGGACATCAAGGGCGTGTACTTCGTGCGCGAGTTCAGCGAGGGCGAGGCCTTCGCGCGCAAGACCTTCGCCACCCGCCCGCGCACCGAGGGCCTGTGGGTGCGGCTCAAGTTCAAGGACAACGACACCATGGAAGCCCTGATGCCCAACGAGCTGACGCAGACCCAGCCCGAGGGCTTCAGTGTGATCCCGCCGGACACGCGCGCCAACACGCAGCGCATCTTCGTTCCCCGCACCGCGCTCGACTCGCTGACCGTGCTGGCCGTCATCGGCGGCGCCGCCGGCCGCGGCCGCAAAGCCGCCGCCGCTCCGGCAGGACAGGAAGAGCTGTTCCGGGAGTAGCGGATGATTCTCAAGAGTGTTCTGATGGGTTTGCTGTGTGTCGCCTTTGCGCTCGTCCTCACGGCATGCGTCATGATCGCCGTGGTTTTCGCGATTGGGCTGCTCAGTCCTGCAGCGCCGGACGGCTATGCCACTGGGTGGGACCCAATCTCGCTGACCAGGCCGAACATGTATTGGGCCATTCCCATCGTCGCGTTCATCGCCGGGTTCTTGTGGCAATATCGCAAGCCCGGGCGGTGATCCCACTTCCCTCGCCAATCTCCGCACGTACCATTGGAATCGCTGCTTCGCGACGGCTTTCTCCCCGGCTCAGCAATAGCCCATAGGGCGGCATTCGTTAGCCCAGCACGTAAGTGCTGGGAAGGCGTGCCCCCACAAACTCCGGAGTCCGGAGGACGGCACATGAGCCACTCCTACAGCAGCAACCTCGTCCACGCGTTTTTCGCGACCAAGGAACGCACGCCGCTCATCCCCGAAGACCGGCAGGAGAAACTCTGG
>DATIBR010000039.1 GCA_035457425.1 Terriglobales bacterium | reverse complement strand
AATGACGTTCCCTGCGCCGACTCGGTGAAGATGAGGATCTGCCCGATGTCTTCGTTCGGCAGGAAGCCCTTGGGCACCACCATGAACAGGCCCGCGGTGACCACCAGCAGGATGGCCGAGATGACCATGACGGCCAGGCGGTGGCGCATCGCGAATCCCAGCGACTGTGCGTAGAAGCCCAGGCCCGCATCGAACACCGCTTCCGAGCGCTGGTAGAACTTGCCATGGTGCTGCTCTGCCGTGGGCTTCAGGAAGCGGCTGCACAACATCGGCGTCAAGGTCAGCGAGACGAAGCCCGAGACGAGGATGGCCGCGCCGATGGTGACCGCGAACTCGTGCAGCAGCCGCCCGAGGATGCCGCCCATGAACAGCACCGGGATGAACACGGCCGCGAGCGACAGTGTCATCGAGATGATGGTGAAGCCGATCTCGCGCGCGCCGCGCAGCGTGGCCTGGAAGGGCTTCTCGCCCGCTTCCATGTGGCGCACGATGTTCTCCAGCATCACAATGGCGTCGTCCACCACGAAACCCACCGAGAGCGTGAGCGCCATCAGCGACAGGTTGTCGACGCTGTATCCCAGCAGGTACATGATGGCGAAGGTGCCGATGATCGACATCGGCAGCGCCAGGCTCGGGATAATGGTGGCGGAGACGTTCCGCAGGAACAGGAAGATCACCATGATGACCAGCGCGATGGTCAGCAGAAGCGTGAACTTCACGTCGTTGACCGACTCGCGGATGGATTGCGAGCGGTCGAAGACGATGTTCAGCTTCACCGACGCCGGCATCTGCTTCTGGATGGTCGGCAGCAAGGCCTTGATGGCGTCGACCACGGCTATGGTGTTGGTCCCGGGCTGCTTCTGGATGGCGAGCGTGATCGACCGGTCGTCGTTGAACCAGCTCGCGATCTTGTCGTTCTCCACGCTGTCGATGACGCGGCCGAGCTCTTCCAGCCGCACCGGCGAGCCGTCGCGGTAGGCCACGACCAGCGGCCGGTAGGAGGCGGCGTCATTGAGCTGGCCCGTCGCCTTCACCGTGGCCGCCTCGGTCTTGCCGTAGACGGTGCCGGTCGGCAGGTTCACGTTGCCGCTGCGGATGGCGTTGACGACCTCATCCACCCCCATGCCGCGGATGGCGAGCTCCCGCGGGTCGAGCTGCGCGCGCACCGCGTACTTCTGCGCGCCGAAGATCTGCACCTGCGCCACGCCCGAGACCATCGAGATGCGCTGGCCAAGGATGGTGTCGGCGTATTCGTTCACCTGCGAGAGCGGCAGCGTGGGCGATGAAAGCGCCATATAGAGCACCGGCGAGTCGGCCGGGTTCACCTTCTGGTAGGAAGGTGGCGCCGGCATGTCCTGCGGCAGGTCGCGCTGCGCCTTGGCGATCATCGCCTGCACGTCCTGCGCAGCGGCGTCGATGTCGCGGTCGAGCGCGAACTGCAGCGTGATCGAGGTCCCGCCCAGCGTGTTCGACGAGGTCATCGAATCCAGGCCGGCGATGGTCGAGAACTGTTTTTCGAGCGGGGTCG
Source organism: Terriglobales bacterium (assembly GCA_035457425.1). Classification (NCBI taxonomy): domain Bacteria; kingdom Pseudomonadati; phylum Acidobacteriota; class Terriglobia; order Terriglobales; species Terriglobales bacterium. The sequence continues at coordinate 5,973 of DATIBR010000039.1, read as the reverse complement.
CGACCGCCGACGCCATGGTCTCCGGCGCCGCGCCCGGCAGCGTCGCCGACACGTTGATGGTCGGGAAATCGACGTTCGGCAGGTCGCTCACCGGCAGGGCGCGATAGGCGACCACGCCAAAAATGAGGATGGCGGCCATGACCAGCGTGGTCATGACCGGCCGCCGGACGAATAGTTCGGCTACGTTCATTGGCCGCTCCCCGGCGTGACGGTGGCGTTCTTGACCTCGACCCGCGTGCCGGGCGCCAGCCGCAGCTGGCCGTCCGTCACCACGCGCTCGCCCGCCTGGATCCCCTGCTCCACGATGGTGTCGTCGTCGACCGCGGCGCCGGCCTTCACCGGCCGCGTCTCGGCGGTGTTATCGCTCTTCACCACGAAGACGAACTGGCCCTGCTGGCCGGTCTGGATGGCCTGCGTCGGCACCAGCACGGCGTTGGGGCGCTCGGAGAGCGTCAATGTCACGTCGACAAACTGCCCCGGCCACAGCCGGCGGTCTTCGTTGCGGAACTCCGCCTTCATCGCGATGGTTCCGGTCTCGCGGTTCACGGCGTTGTCCACAAAGCTCACCGTGCCGGCGGAGGTCGCGGTGTCGGTCTTGGGAACCACCGCGTCCACCTTCAACTTGCCCTGCGCGATACGCTGCTTCACTTCCGGCAGGAACTGCTCGGGCAGCGAGAAGCGTGCGTAGATCGGCCGTAACTGGTTGATGACGACGAGCGACGCTTCGTTCGCCTTCACCACGTTGCCGGCGTGGATCTGCACGCTGCCGGTGCGCCCCTCGATGGGCGCATAGATCTGCGTGTACCCGAGCTGGACGCGGGCGGTCTCGACCGCGGCGCGGTTGGCGTCGACGGTGGCGCGCAGGGCCTGCATGTTGGTCTGCTCCTGCTCGTAGCGCTCGCGGGCGATCACGCCTTCCTGCATGAGCCTGGCATAGCGGGCGGCGTTGGCCTCGGCCTGCGCCATCTCCGCTTGCGACTTCGCCAGCTGCCCCTCGGCCTGCTGGAGCGCGGCCTCGAACGGACGGCGGTCGAGCGAGAAGAGCAGCTGCCCCTTCTTCACGTCCTGCCCTTCGGTGAAATGGACCGCGACCAGTTGGCCCGCGACCTGCGATTTCACTTCCACGGTCGAGAATGCTTCGACGGCGCCGATGGCGCGGACGGTGAGCGGGACGGTCTTCTGCTCGGCGGTGGCGACGGTCACGGGAACCGCCGGGGCGGGCGCGGCCGTCTGGGCCTTCTGCGTGCACCCGACGAGCGCCGCAAGCGAAAGCAATAGCAGGACTGACGTGAGTGCGCGCAATGAGGGCAAGTTAGTTCTTTCTCCCATTCTTATGACCATTGGACTTATGAGCCTGCGACTGCTTCGCGCCATTCCCGTTCTTAGACGCGCGAGCGTGCCCGGGGATTCGGCGATCCGGCGCCATCACGCCGTGCAGCCAGATGTCGGCGACCTCGGCGCTGACCGTCTCGGGATCGAACTTCTGGTAGAAGCCGCCGCCGAACAGCTCCTGCACCAGGATGTGGTAGAAGATCATCCCGATGAAGCTGCGCGCGGCCAGGATCGGGTCCACGCGACGGAACACGCCTTCCGCAATGCGGCGCTCGATGTGCGCGGCCAGCAACTGGTAGTAGCGTGCCACGTAGGTGCGGAAGAAGCGGCGCGCCAGGCGGTGGTTCTCCAGCCCGCTGAACAGCAGCAGCCGCGTGCGCGCCTTGTCCTCCTTGGTGCGCTGCAGGATGTCTTCGGCGATGACGCGGAAGATCTCGAAGTCCGAGGCCTGCAGGTCGAGCGACGCCTGCAGGTTCTCGCGCCGATGCGAGCGCGTGCAGCGGTCGTCGATCACCGCCCAGTAGAGGGTCTCCTTCGAGGGGAAATGCCGGAACAGGATGGCCTCGTTCATGCGCGCGCGCGCTGCGATCTCGCGCGTGGTCGTCCCCTGGAAGCCCTTGCGGGCGAACAGCGACGAGGCGACGTCGAGGATCTGCTGCTTGCGGTCGGTGGCGGCAACTCTCATGTAAGTGAGTGCTTACTATGATAGCGGCCGAGTGCAGGCTGTCAACGCGGAAAGCGCACTACTTCGACGCCGCGATGATCTGCCGCAGCACGAACGGCAGGATGCCGCCGTGCTTGTAGATGTCGACCTCGATGGGCGTGTCGATGCGAACCCGCACCGGCACTTCGACGTCCGCGCCGTCGTCGCGGTGCACGACCAGCTTCGCCAGCGCGCGCGGCTTGATCTCGTCCGCGCCCACGATGTCGAAGGTCTCGCTGCCCTTCAGGCCGAGTGAGCTTGCGGTCGCGCCCTGCTCGAACTGCAGCGGCAGCACGCCCATCCCCACCAGGTTCGAGCGGTGGATGCGCTCGAAGCTCGCCGCAATCACGGCCTTCACCCCGAGCAGCGCGGTGCCCTTCGCCGCCCAGTCGCGCGAGCTGCCCATGCCGTAGTCCGCGCCCGCCAGGATCACGAGCGGGATGTGCGAACCGTCGTACTTGATGGCGGCGTCGTAGATGCTCATCTTCTCGCCGCTGGGGTAGTGGATGGTGACGCCGCCCTCGGTGCCCGGCGCCATCAGGTTCTTGATGCGGACGTTGGCGAACGTCCCGCGCACCATCACGCGGTCGTTGCCGCGCCGCGAGCCGTAGCTGTTGAACTCCGCCACCGATACGCCGCGGTCCTGCAGGTAGAGGCCGGCAGGCGACGTCGGCTTGATGGAGCCCGCGGGCGAGATGTGGTCGGTCGTGACCGAATCGCCGAAGATGGCGAGCGGGCGCGCGCCGCGAATGGGCCGCGGCGGCTCCGGCGTCATGCTGAACTTCTCGAAGTAGGGCGGGTCCTGGATGTACGTCGAGTCCGGGTTCCAGGCGTAGGTCTTCCCTGTCGGGCTTTGCACTTTCGTCCACAGGTCGCTCACGCTGTCGAGGTTCGCGTACATCTTGCGATACGTCTCGGGGTCGCGCGCGCTGCCCACCAGCGCCTCGATCTCCTGCGGCGCCGGCCAGATGTCTTTCAGGAAGACGTCCTTGCCGTCGGCGCCCTGTCCTAGCGGCTCCTTGGTGAGGTCGATGTCCACGCGCCCGGCCAGCGCGAACGCCACCACCAGCGGCGGGGACATCAGGAAGTTCGCTTTCACCGCCTGGTGCACGCGCGCCTCGAAGTTGCGGTTGCCGCTCAGCACGCTGGCGGCGACCACGTCGTTCTTGGAGATCACGTTCTCCAGCACCGGGTCGAGTGGCCCGGAGTTGCCGATGCACGTCGTGCACCCGTATCCGACCAGGCGAAAACCGAGCTCGTCGAGGTAGCGGTCGAGGCCGGTCTTGCGGTAGTACTCGGTCACGACGCGCGACCCGGGCGCGAGCGACGCCTTTACCGTCGGCTTCACCTTCATCCCGCGCTCCGCCGCCTTCTTCGCCAGCAGGCCCGCCGCCAGCATCACGCTCGGGTTGGACGTGTTGGTGCACGAGGTGATGGCTGCGATCACGACTTCGCCATGGCCGATGTCCACGCGCTGCTTCGGGAACTCCTCCGTCAATCGCCCCGGGCCGGTCACACTATCGGGGGTCGGGCGGTTGTTCATCATCTCTTCTTCGGTCACGACGGCCGTGTTCCGGACGCTCACCAGTCCCGAGCCGTGTGGCAAGCTCTCGGTCGCCTGCTCGCCGCCGCCCACGACCGGGCGATGCGGATAGCGCACGCCGATCTCCGCGCTGAATTTGCGGTTCGCCTCCTGCGGCTCCTTGCCGTACCCGTTGTCCTTCACGGGGGCCTGGAGCAGGTGCGTCCACTTGTCCTTGAGAGCGTCGAGGGTGATGCGGTCCTGCGGGCGCTTCGGCCCGGCGACGCTCGCGCGCACCCCGGCGAGGTCCAGGTCGAGAACCTTGGAGTACTCGATGTCGCCCTTCTTCGGCATGCCGAACAGGCCTTGCGCCTGGTAGTACGCGCGCACCAGATCGCAGTGCTCGGCGCTGCGCCCGGTGAACTTGTAGTACTGGATGGTCTGCTCGTCGACCGGGAAGAAGCCCATCGTCGCGCCGTACTCCGGCGCCATGTTCGCGATGGCCGCGCGGTCGGTCACGGGCAGCGACACCGCGCCCTCGCCGAAATACTCCACGAACTTCCCGACCACCTTTTCCTTGCGCAGCAGTTCGGTCAGCGTGAGCACCAGGTCGGTAGCCGTGACGCCCGGCTGCAGTTTGCCGGTGAGGTTCACGCCGACGACGTCGGGCGTGAGGATGTACACCGGCAGGCCCAGCATCGCCGCTTCCGCTTCGATGCCGCCGACGCCCCACGCCACCACGCCCATCGCGTTGATCATCGTGGTGTGCGAATCCGTGCCGACCAGCGTGTCGGGGTAGTAGACGCCCTCGCGCTCCAGCACGCCCTGCGCGAGGTATTCCATGTTGACCTGGTGACAGATGCCCACGCCCGGCGGCACCACCTTGAACGTCTTGAACGCCTGCATGCCCCACTTCAGGAACTCATAGCGGGAGTTGTTGCGCCGGAACTCCATCTCCATGTTCTGGCGCAGCGCGTCCTCGATGTTGGAGAAATCCACCTGGATGGAGTGGTCGACGACCAAGTCGACCGGCACGAGCGGCTCGATGATCCCGGGGTCTTTGTCCATGCGGACGGCGGCGGAGCGCATGGCCGCCAGGTCCACCAGCAGAGGCACGCCGGTGAAATCCTGCAGCAGGACGCGGGCGACGGTGAACGGGATCTCCTCGGTGCGCTCATGCGTCGGGTGCCAGCCGGCGAGCGCCTTCACGTCCTTCTCGGTGATCGACTTGCCGTCGCAGTTCCGTAGCACCGACTCCAGCACGATGCGGATGCTCACCGGCAGGCGCGACACCTTGCCCACGCCGGCGGCCTCGAGCTGCGGCAGCGAGTAGAGCTTCCCTTTCCTGCCCTTGGCGACGTCGAAGTCTTGCAGCGAGTTGAAGAGCGAGTGCATCGCGAGCGTCTCCCCGAAGCCGCGCACAGCACGGCAAAGTCCTTGCAGCAGCGTGAAACCTAACAATATAGACCTTGCGGGACAATGGCGCGAGACCGAGATTCACCGCGCCAGGGCGCGAACAGCCGCCTCGAGCTGCTGGACCACAACCGCCATGCGGTCGTAGTCCAAGGTCGCCGGGCGGTCGTCAGCGGTATGGTAGTGCGGATTGCGAAAGAACGAGGTGTCGGTCACCATCACGGCACGGTATCCGGCGTCCCAATAGTTGGAGTGGTCGGAAAAGTCGATCCCCTCGATGCTTCGCGGCGCGTTGATGGAATTGACGGGCAGGTCTGCTGCGGCGGCCATCGCTGCCTTGACCTTGCGCACGGTCCCTGGGTCCTCGACATTCCCGACCACAGCAATGAAGTCTGCCCTATCGCCGTATAGGCTGCCCATGCCGGGGGCAGGATAGTTTTGTGAGCCCGGCTTGTCGCTGAAATAGCCAACCATCTCGATCGAGATCATTGCAACCAGCTTCACGCCCTGGTCTCGCAATGAGTTGGCATGCACCCAGCTACCCATCTGTTTCGTCCGAAAGTAAGGCGGTTCCTCAAGCGTGTAAGCGACTAGATCGACTCTCTTCGCGGGCGCTTTCTTGCCAAGAGATTCCGCCAGCGCCAGGAGCGCCGCTACGCCGCTCGTGTTGTCATCCGCGCCGCTGAAGCCGCCGAACACGTCGTAGTGCGCCCCCACCACTAGGCGCTCCCCCTGGTCCGGGCCAAAGCTGCCGATCACATTGCGATACGTCCGGGCGCCTACTCTGTACTCCTGCACTTCGACCGTGGCACCTGCCGATCGCATTTGTTCGGAGAGAAACTTGGCGGCGGCATCCAGGTTCTCGACGTGGTCGTGATCGCGCGGAGCAAATCCGTCCAATCGAGCCACGGTCTCGCGCAGGCGCGTCCCTTCCGCGGTGCGGGCCGATGGCGCACGCCTCACCCAAACCGGTTGCACAATATAAGTCAGCATCAGCGCGACC
>DATIBR010000038.1 GCA_035457425.1 Terriglobales bacterium | reverse complement strand
GATCGCCGCGCGTTCCTCAAGCGCTCAGGGATCACGCTTGGCGCTGGCGCGGCCGCCGCGCAGCTGCCGTTCAGCATGATCGGCGAGGCCGAGGCGCAGAGCAAAGAGGCAGGCAAGATCGAGGTCAAGCGCACCGTTTGCACGCACTGCTCCGTCGGTTGTGCGATCGACGCCGTGGTGCAGAACGGCGTCTGGATCCGGCAGGAGCCGGTGTTCGACTCTCCGCTCAACCTGGGCGCGCACTGCGCCAAGGGCGCCTCGGTGCGCGAGCACGGCATCACGCACGACTCGCACCGCCTCAAGTATCCGATGAAGCTCGAGGGCGGCAAGTGGAAGCGCGTGTCCTGGGACCAGGCCTATGACGAGATCTCCAAGAAGATGCTGGAGATCCGCAAGCAGAGCGGCCCGGACTCGCTGTTCCTGGTCGGCTCGTCCAAGCACAACAACGAGCAGGCCGAACTGCTGTGCAAGTGGGCGCGGCTCTGGGGCACCAACAACACCGACCACCAGGCGCGTATCTGCCATAGCACGACGGTCGCCGGCCTCGGCCAGACCTGGGGCTACGGCGCGATGACCAACTCGTACAACGACGAGCAGAACTCCAAGTCGCTCTTGTTCCTCGGCTCGAACGCCGCCGAGGCGCACCCGGTGTCGATGCTGCACACCATCCACGCGCGCGAGAACGGCTGCAAGGTGATCGTCGCCGACCCGCGCTTCACGCGCACCGCGGCGAAGGCCGACAAGTACGTGCGCTTCCGCTCCGGCACCGACGTGCCGTTCATCTTCGGCGTGCTGCACGTCATCTTCAAGAACGGCTGGGAGGACAAGGAGTACCTCGCCAAGCGCGTGTACGGCATGGACCAGGTGAAGAAGGAGGTGATGGAGAAGTGGTCGCCGCAGCAGGCCTCCGCGGTCACCGGCACCCCGGTCGAGGACTTCGAATACGTTGCGAAGACGCTGGCCGAGAACCGGCCGGGCTTCGTGATCTGGGCGATGGGCCAGACCCAGCACAACAACGCGAACGGCATCGTGCGCGCGTCCAACATCCTGATGCTGGCGCTCGGCAACGTCGGGCGCTCGGGCGGCGGCTGCAACGTCTATCGCGGCCACGACAACGTGCAGGGCGCGACCGACGTCGGTCCGAACCCGGACACGCTGCCGGGCTACTACCCGGTGGCGGTGCCCGGCTCGTGGACGCACTGGGCCAAGGTGTGGAACGTCGACCTCGAGTGGCTGAAGAAGCAGTACGCCAGCGAGGCGATGATGGCCAAGCCCGGCATGACGGTGTCGCGCTGGATCGACGGCGTGCTGGAGAAGAACGACGCCATCGACCAGGACTCGAACCTGCGCATGATCATCTACTGGGGCCACGCGCCGAACTCGCAGTCGCGCGGCTCCGAGATGCTCGAGGCGATGAAGAAGATCGACCTCATGGTGGTGATCGACCCGTATCCGTCTGCGAGCGCGGCGATGTTCGCCAAGGTGCGCCAGGACGGCGCCTACCTGCTGCCGGCGGCCACCCAGTTCGAGACCGAAGGCTCGGTGACCGCGTCGAACCGCTCGCTGCAGTGGCGCGAGCGCGTGATCGAGCCGCTGTTCGAGTCGCGCACCGACCACATGATCATGTACCAGCTCGCCGGCAAGCTCGGCTTCGGCGACCAGTTCATCGGCAAGAAGGACGGCAAGGCCGACCACATCCGCCTGGTGAAGGGCAAGGGCGGCATGGACGAGCCTTCCATGGAAGACACGCTGAGGAACGAGATCAACGCCGGCGCCTGGACCATCGGCTACACCGGCCAGTCGCCCGAGCGGATCCAGGCGCACATGCGCAACATGCATGTGTTCGACGTGAAGACCACGCGCGCGCGCGGCGGCAAGGACGCCAAGACCGGCTACGACCTGACCGGCGACTACTTCGGCCTGCCGTGGCCGTGCTACGGCAACGCGAAGATCAAGCACCCGGGCACGCCGCTGCTCTACGACACGCACAAGCACCCGATGGACGGCGGCCACGCCTTCCGCGCGCTGTTCGGCGTGGAGAAGGACGGCGTCAACCTGCTCGCCGAGGACGGCATCGCGAACAAGGGCAGCGACATCACCACCGGCTACCCGCAGTTCGACCACGTGCTGCTGAAGAAGCTGGGCTGGTGGGACGAGCTCACCGACGAGGAGAAGGCCGCCGCCGAGGGCAAGACCTGGGCGAACGACCTGTCGGGCGGCATCCAGCGCGTCGCGATGAAGCACGGCTGCACGCCGTTCGGCAACGCGAAGGCGCGCGCCGTGGTGTGGAACTGGCCCGACCAGATCCCGCAGCACCGCGAGCCGCTGTTCAGCCCGCGCCCGGACCTAGTCGAGAAGTATCCGACCCACGACGACGTCAAGGTGCTGTGGCGGCTGCCGACCCTGTTCAAGTCGGTGCAGCAACAAGGCGTCAAGGAGGAGCTGTCGAAGAAGTTCCCGCTGATCCTCACCAGCGGCCGCCTGGTCGAGTACGAGGGCGGCGGCGACGAGACGCGCTCCAATCCGTGGCTCGCCGAGCTGCAGCAGGACGGCTTCTGCGAGATCAACCCGAAGACCGCGGCCGACCGCGGGATCCGCAACGGCGAGTGGGTGTGGGTGTCGACGCCCGGCAAGAACCCCGGCGGCGGCAACGTGCGCCTCAAGGTGAAGGCGAAAGTCACCGAGGGCGTCGGACCCGACACCATCTTCATCCCGTTCCACTTCGCGGGCTGGTGGCAGGGCGAGGACATGCTGCCCTACTACCCGGAGGGTTCGGCGCCGATCGTGCGTGGCGAGGCGGTCAACACCGCCACGACCTACGGCTACGACCGGATCACGCTGATGCAGGAAACCAAGACCACGCTGTGTCAAGTGGCAAAGGTTTAGGAGAGAGCCATGGCGAGAATGAAATTTCTTTGCGATGCCGAGCGCTGCATCGAGTGCAACGGCTGCGTCACCGCCTGCAAGAACGAGAACGAGGTGCCGTGGGGCGTGAACCGCCGCCGCGTCGTCACCATCAATGACGGCGTGGTCGGTGCCGAGAAGTCGATCTCGGTGGCCTGCATGCACTGCTCGGATGCGCCGTGCATGGCGGTGTGCCCGGTCGACTGCTTCTACCGCACCGACGACGGGGTGGTGCTGCACGACAAGGACCTGTGCATCGGCTGCGGCTACTGCTTCTACGCCTGCCCGTTCGGCGCGCCGCAGTTCCCGCAGGCCGGCGCGTTCGGCCTGCGCGGCAAGATGGACAAGTGCACGTTCTGCGCCGGCGGC
>DATIBR010000037.1 GCA_035457425.1 Terriglobales bacterium | reverse complement strand
TGGATCTGCCAGTGGTTCCAATCGAGCGGAAAGCCGTGGACGGCGACGATGTCGACCGCGTCGAGCACGCCGTGCGTCTTCATCAGCTGGACGAAGTTCGGGTCAATGGGCGAGATGCCGCCCAGCACGATGGGCAGCTCCGGATTGACGCGCCGGATGGCGGCCGCGCCCGCGCGCGCCATGGCCGCGAACATCTTCCAGTCCGGGTCGATCCTGAAGTCCCAATGCGAGAGGTTATTGGGCTCGTTCCACAGCATGACCGCTTCGACCATCCGGCTTGCTCTCTCCTGTTTGCAGTCGCCTACAGTTCGCCCGCCAATTCCAGCTCCAGCACGGAGCGCTCGTCGCGCGGCCGGATGGCGCCCGGCGCGCAGATCCAGGTCTCCGACTCGGGGTGGTCGACGATCTCCAGGCCGGCCGAGCGCAGCATCGCCTCGGCACAGGCGCGGTTCGGGATCCACCAGTTCGTCGGGTCACCCGCGTACTTGTGCTCGATGAAATAGGCCGCCGGCCAGCGCGCGTCGTCGAAGATGTTCTTCTTCCAGAAGTGGTAGTCGTGGTTCCACTCCGCCACGTCTTCGGAACCGCGGACCATCGTCTGGAAGACCAGCCGGCCCTCCGGCTTGAGCTTGGTGACGAGCAAGTCGAGCGCGTACAGCGGGTAACGCAAGTGGTAGAGCACTCCCATGAAGAAGACGTAGTCGAACTGCCCGGGGACCTGGTCCACGTGGTAGACCGAGCGCTTCTCGAACTCGATGTCGTGGCCGAGGGTCTGGGCGGCGAAGCGCGCCTGCTCGAGATAGCGGTCGTCCACGTCGATGCCAAGCACGCGAGCCGCCCCGCGTTTCTTCATCTCGACAGAGTAGAAGCCGCCGTTGCAGCCGACGTCGAGCACGGTCGCGCCCGTCAGGTCCTCGGGCAGCGCGGGCGCGATGTGCTTCCACTTGACGTTGGGAAAGTCGCCCAGGAAGTGATTGGGCGCGGTGCGGACCCCGCCCAGGTCGAGGTTATGGAACCACTCGCCCAACTCGGCGACGCGACGCGCCACCTCGATGTTGGCTACCGGCGTTGGTTCGTCGGGACGTTCCAGGGGAAACTTCAACGCAGTCGACATGCGGGATACCGGTGATCCAGGGATTGCCGGAAGCGGGGCCCAAACGTAAGAGGTTAGATTGTGAGCAGCAGAAGGCAGGATGCCTCGCGCGCCGGCGAGGGCGCGCCCGATGCGGCCACAGCGCGGCCGCTGGAGAGCAAATGCAGTTCGCACGTGGCGGCTCGGGCAGCAAGCCGCCGCGCGCGATCAGAGCCGGCGGTCAGCCGGCGAGAAAATCGTGCCGTGTGTCGATGGTCAGACGGTGCGTCGGCCCGTCACGAGGTTGATCACCGCGACGATAAGGGCGATCACCAGCAGCAGGTGGATCAGGTTGCCGGCAACGTGGAAGCCCCAGCCGAGCAGCCACAGGATCAACAGGATCGCAAAGATAGTCCAAAGCATAGAGGGTCACCTTGGCCAGAGGGGAGCTGGCTACGTACCTAGGTGAGAGTGGGCTGCTGCTGGCGGAGTTGTCTCAGGCCGGCCGTCCTTGTCGCCTTAGGTTGGGGCTCAGAACTGGGTGCCGTACTCCTTCAATTTGCGGTAGAGCGTGGTCTTGCCGATGCCGAGCCGGCGCGCCGCCTCCAGCTTGTCGCCGTTGAGCGTGCGGATGGTGCTGAGGATGGCCTGCTTCTCCAGCTCGGCCAGGGGCACGATGTCGAGGCCGTCGCGCGCGGGCGGGACCTCCGGCGACGTCACGGCCGCGTTCTGCAACGCGGTGGAGAGGTCGCCCAGGTGCACGGTCGGGCCGGAGCTGAGCGCGCAGCTCCGCGCCAGGCAGTTCTCCAGCTCGCGCACGTTCCCCGGCCAGTCGTACGCGAGCAGGCGGCGCAGGGCGTCGTCGCTGATGGTGCGCTCGATGCCGCTCTGGCGCGAGATGCGCTCCAGGAACGCGCCCACCAGCAGTGGGATATCCTGCTTGCGCTCGCGCAGCGCCGGCACGCGGAGCTTGACCACGTTGAGGCGGTAGAACAGGTCCTTGCGGAACTGGCCCTGCGCGCACATGGTCTCGAGGTCGCGGTTGCTCGCCGCCAGGATGCGCACGTCGATGGGGATGCGCCGCGTCCCGCCCACCGGGCGGATCTCGCTTTCCTGCAGCGCGCGCAGAAGCTTCGATTGCAGGTCGATGGGCAGCTCGCCGATCTCATCGAGGAACACAGTGCCGCCGCGCGCGATCTCGAGCAGTCCCTGCTTGGCGTTGTTGGCGCCGGTGAAGGCGCCCTTCACGTGCCCGAACAGCTCGCTCTCGATCAGCGTCGGCACCAGCGAGCTGCAGTCCACCGGCAGGAACGGCTTGTCGCAGTTGGGACCGGAGGAGTGGATGGCGCGCGCCACCAGCTCCTTCCCCGTCCCGCTCTCGCCCAGGATGAGCACCGGATGTGAGCTCATCGCTACCTTGGAGATGATGCGGTAGAGCTTCTCCATCTCGGGGGCGTTCCCCACCAGGTTGGCAAAGCCGCGCTTGGAGCGCAGCTTCTCGCGCAGCAGGCGGTTCTCGCTCAGGATGCGCACGTGCTGCTTCACGCGCTCCAGCAGCAGGCGCAGGTCTTCGTGCTCGAACGGCTTGCTCAGGTAGTCGTAGGCGCCGAAGCGCATCGCCTGCACCGCGCTCTGCACCGTGCCCAGCCCGGTCATCAGCACGACCTCGGCCTGGGGGCGGCGCTGCTTGATCTCTCCCAGCACCTCGAGCGCGGACCCATCGGGCGAGCGCAAGGCGAGCAGCACCACGTCGATGGCCTGCTGCTCCAGCATCTCGTACGCGGTAAGCGCGTCGCCGGCCACGTGGATGTGAAAACCGGTCTCTTGCGCGACCTGCGTGCAGAGCTCGCGCGTCTCGCGCTCCTCCTCCACGATCAGGACGTTCAGCAGCTCCGCCTCCGCCCGCGCATGCGGCGGATCCTCCACCCGGACCACCTTGGTTGCGGCCATGGCACGCTCCTTTGCCGTTTCCTCTCAGGCGTAACAATGCAGTTCCCGTGCCGAAACGAGACGGCACGCCCTAAGTCGCTCGAAACAGTTGTGATGTGGGGAGAATCGGGGGGTGAGGAGTGGGTTCCCACTCCCAGAGTCGGCTCCCATATCGGGAGCCAACTACGGGAATGGTAGCTAAATCAGTGAAAGGAGAGAAGCACCAAATCGGGAAAGCCGGATGTCGGATCCCGAAATGGGCCTACCCGCGCCCCGCGTTCACCGACTGCGTGAGCCGGAACGTCAAGCGACGCTCCACCGGGAAGGCCACGTCCTTCTTGCCGGTGGCATAGGCCGCGCCCGTGCCGGCACCGGCGCCGATCAAGCTGCCGATCAAGGCGCCCTTGCCACCGCCGGCGAGTGCGCCGATGAGCGCGCCGCCGCCCGCACCGCCGCCGATGAAGGCGAGGTTGCGCTTGGTGTAGCGGCCGCCCGAAGCATAGACGCTGGAGCTGCTCACCGGCGTCTCGCGACCCTGAATGTTCACGCTGACGAGCGCAAGGCGCAGGTAGCCGGAGTTGTGCAGCCGGCCCGACTTGCGCACCGCCACCACCTGGCCCACGACTTCGGCGCCCTTGGGCGCCACCATCTTGTCGCCCACCATCAGGGGCTGGTCGAGCACGGCGGAGAAGTGATCGCCGGTGCCCGCCGTGGTGCTCGAGACGGTCTGCTGCAGCCGCACTACCACCGGCGTCCCGGCGGGAAGGATGAGCGGTTCGCTCGCCCGCGCAATGCCGAACAGGCCCTTGTCATCGCTGCCGCCGAAGGGCAGTTGCTGCGCGTTCTCGGAAGATTCCGCGTTGCTGGGCTGGCTTCCGCAGCCCGCCAGCGCGAGCATCAGGAGCGCAGCCAGAATCGTTGTCAAAACCAGTGTCTTTCGCATAGTTGGTCCCTGGACGAAGGCGCTACTCTGCTTTCAGCACCCCTCCTGCCAATCCTTCTACTTTAATTTCAGTCACTTACGAGCTGTACCCTCGCAGCGAAGCGGTAATTTCTACCCGCAATAAGAAAGGGCCGCCCGCTGCGGGCGGCCCAAAGGAAGGAGGAAGGAGGTGGACTACCGGGTGCCACCGACGGCATTGCGCGCCGCGCGCTGCTGGTCGGGGGTGGCCTGCGTCACGACGCCGTCAAAGGCGGTCGCGGCAAACAGGTTGCCGCGCGAGGCGCTGAGCCCGCGCAACATCCAGCCCGCTTCTCCGATGCGCTTCCAGCGCGGATCGGAGGGCGTGGTCTGAAAGACGGCGCCTTTGCGGTCGATGCCGAGCATGCGCCCGCCGTCGGCGTCGTAGGCTACGTGCACCAGGTTGCCGGTCGGCGCCGACTCATGCCGCCAGGTGTCGCCGGCGTCGGTGGAGCGAAAGGCGCCGACGCGCGTGGTGATCCAGATGGCGCCGTTGCTGTCGATGGTCGTGCCGGTGATGGGGGCGATGAAGTTCGGCGTCTTCGCGGCGTACCACGTCAGCCCGCCGTCGAGCGAGACGTTGAGCCGGCTCGGCGCCGCGGCCGCGAGCACGCGGCCTTCCGCGTTGTGGCCCACGCCGACCGAGACGATCTCGGTCTCGCCTTCAATGGGAAGATTGTGCCAGCTGCGGCCGTCATTCGCGCTCAGGAACAGCCCGGTGGAGGTCGCGGCGTACCACAGGCCCGACGCCACCTCGATCTCGTTGACGCGCGCCTTCAACTCGCGCGCCTCCGTCCTGGTCGTGGTCTCGGGCACGGTGGTGAGCTTGCCCTTCTTGCCGCGCACCTTCTTCGCGGTCGTGACCTTGCGCTCGAAGACGGCATGATTGATGCTCTGCCAGAACATCGTGCGCGGGTCGTAGAGGAAGATGCCGCTGTTGGTGCCGGCGATGATCTTGCCGCTCTCCGCCTGGCGCAGGCTAAAGACGTCGCGCCCGCCCAGGCCGTTCGCGACCTGCAGCCAGGTCGCGCCGGAGTCGCGCGAGACGAAGACGCCGCCAAACTCCTTGTCGTTGATCAGGCCGGCGTAGACGGTGCTCGAGTCGTTGCGGTCCGCGAGCACGGCCGCGACCTGGCGGTGCGCGAAGCCGCGGTTCGACTGGGTGAACGTCTGGCCCGCGTTGGAACTGGCGAGCACGCCGGAGCGGTCGGTGGCCATCAGCACGCGCGCCGGGTTGCGCGGGTCGATGAGCACGTCGTTGACGATGAGGTTGGCCGCGGTGATGCGCTTCCACGTCTGGCCGCCGTCTTCGGTCCGCCACAAGCCTTCGGTGGTGCCGGCATACACCGTTTCGGGATGCTTCGGGTCCTGCATCAGCACGCGGGTGCGGCGCGCTGAGAACGGGATGCCCTGCGCCTTGCGAAACAGGTTGCCGGCGTCCTGACTCTTGTAAATGCCCGAGCAAGCGCTGATGTACACCGTCTTCGGATCCGCGTGGCTGATGATGATGGAGAACACGTCGGAGTCGTCGATGACGCCCTGCTTGATGTGCTGCCAGGTCCTGCCCGCGTCGGAAGTCTTCCACGGCAGGTGCCACGTGCCGGCGTAGACGACGTCGGGATCCGTGGGGTCGATGGCGACCGACTCGATGTTGCGGATCTCGGGATGATTGGGCGGCGAGAGGCGTTCCCAGGTATTGCCGCCGTTGGTCGTGCGGAACACTCCGTCGAGCGCGCCGACCGCCAGCACCTTCGGGTTCGAGGCCGAGAGCGCCAGCGCGCGCACCGACTTGCCGTGCAGGCCTTTCAGCGGCTCCCACGTCTTGCCGCCGTCGGTGGAGCGGAAGACGTCGCCGGCTTCGTTGTTCTCCACGCTCCAGGCGCCCACGTACATCGCGCCGGAGACGGGGTCGATGACCATGTTGTCGAGCACGTAGTCGTGCCCGCCGAGCGAAGCGAAGCGCGCCCAGCTGTCGCCGTTGTCGTTGGAGACGAACAGCCGGCCGGCGCTGGTGCCGAGGTAGATGCGGTCGGGATTGAGCGGGTCGTAGGTCAGGCTGCGGACGTCGCCGCCATCCGGACCGATCGCCTTCCACGTGAACTCCTGCCCCGCCAGCGGCAGGGCCACGAGAAGCGAGAGCATCAGGACCAGGGGAACCGAATGCCAGGGGCTGCGGAACCGGGATGCCATTGTTTCAACACCTTCTGGTGCGGCCAGGACACCCAAATGGGACTTTGCACGTCACTCGTTACGATGCCATAGCCGTGTGGGCGAGGACAGATTACGGCAGTATAAAAAAATGGCCGGCAGGACCATCGTCCTACCGGCCAGATTGTAACCCGACTTCCGAGTGCGGCTAGCGCTTCTTCTTCGCAGGGGCGGTTACCACTGTGGTATTCGCCTCGTCGAAGGTGGCGCCGGCCGGGACAAGGTAGATCTCGACACGCTGCCCGCCGTCCATGCCGCTGCGGGTCTCGAGCCGCGACTCGTCGATCTGCTTTTCCTTGACCAGGTAGTCCTTGGTGTTGAGGGCGCGCTGAGCGGCCACGTTCTTGGGCTTCTCGTTCGCGTCCATCTGACCCACGATGACCGCCTTCGCGTCGGCGTCGCGCTGCAGGCGCAGGGCCACGTCGTCCAGCGCCGCCTTGCACGCGTTGTCCACGCGGGCGGGCTTCGCCTTGTTCACGAAGGAGCACTCGTTGATCTTGCTGGGTTCGATCTTCTGCGGCACTTCCACGTTCACGTTCGCGGTGCCCGAGCTGCTGAGGCCGCGCGCGTCCGTGCACGTCGCCGTCACCGTGATCGCGCCGGCGCCCGCGCCCTCGGTGGAGAGCGTGGCGTTCATGCCTTCCCCGGCGACCGTTCCCGCGCTGGTCGTCCAGGCCAGCGGCTGCAGTTGCGCGCCGTCCGGGCTGGTGCAGGTGCAGGAGATGGTCGAAGGCTGGCCCGACTGGACCGTGCCAGGATTGGCCGAGCAGCTGATCTGCGGCGGGTTCTTCGGACGGTCGGTGACCGTGAAGTTCGCCGCGCAGTTCGCCGTCTGCGAGGATTTCTTGGTGTCGGTGATGGTGGCGTTGGCGGTGTAGTTGCCACCCGCCATGCCCTTGGTGTCGATGGTCGCGGTCGCGCCCGTGCCGGAGACCTGCGCGCCGGTCGACGACCAGTTGTAGCTCAGGTCGTGCTTCGGGTTGAAGCCGCTGGGCGTCGCCGTCACCGTGACCGGCTCGCCTTCCATCACCTGCGTCGGGCTCGCGCTGCACGAGGCCGAAGGCGGCGTGGGAGGCTCGAGGCTGCCGAGGTTGAAGACGATGCCGCCGGAGATGCGGGCGCCGTTCAAATCGTCGCCCCCGCCGCCGAAATCGTGGTTGGCGTGTACGTAGTCGGCCTGGATGATACGCCAACTCAACAGCTTGGTGAGCCGCAGGTCGAAACCGCCGCCCAGCGCGGCCATGAAGCCGGTGTCTTCGAAGCCGAGCGGCGAGATCCGCTGGAAGCCCAGCAGAGCATGCGCGAACGGCGTGAAGCGGTCGATCGGCAGCCGGACGGTCGGGCCAAAGCCGAAGTTGCCGGCGTTGACATCGTCGGACCAGTGGCCGCTGGTGTCGAAGGTGACGCCGACGTACTTATTGAAATTCCAAGTCACCGCGCTGTTGAACCCCTTTGCGATGCCGGGGACATCAGCCCCGGGGTCGTAGTAGGAGTAGCCCACGAAGACCTCGGCACGCGGGGCGGGCAGTTCATCCTGCGCCTGCGCCGCCGCCGTGAACGCCATCGCGAAGGCGAAGACGGCTATGCCGACCAGGAGACGACGGATGAAACCCTGTTTGCGAGTTTGCATGTATGCACCCTCCGGAAACTGTAGATAAGACCAGGGAACAGCTGGGTTTACAGAACTCAGGGGATTCGGGCCGGACAGCAGGCGGAGAAACAAAACTCCGACCGAACGCCGATTATACGGCAACCCGGTCGGAGTGCAAAGCCCTCGTTCTTTATTTTTCAGGCGTTTAGTGGCTTATTGGTTCGCCCCGCCCGAGACTTCCAGGACCAGCTGCGTCCCGCTGTCGAGGTGAACGCTCTTCTCGGTCGAGTTGATCGCCACGCCCGAGCTGCTGTTCGCCGCCTGGTTCAGGGTGATGCCGGGCATGCCGATCGCGCCGCGCGAGCCCGCTTCCAGCGTACCCGTAGCAGAAGTACCCACCTGGCCGGTGGTGGAGCCGACCGTGCTGCCCACGGCGCCGGTGGTGGAGCCGACGGCGCCGCCTGCGGTGGAGCCCACGCCTCCGGCCACGCCGCCGACCGTTGAGCCGACGCCGCCTACCGTGGAACCCACGCCGCCGGTCCCGGCCGGGCCGCCGCTCGGGGCCGGGCCCATCGGGCCGCCAGCCGAGGAGCTGCCCATCCCGCTGCCGCTCCCCATCATGTCGTCATTGTTCATCGTGGACGCCGGCTGCGCCGCCGCCAGCGCGCGGATGGTCAGGCTCAACGGGATCTCTGCCCCGCCGCCTTTCGGCACCGCGCGGTCGAACAGGATGGTGATCGACGACTGCGCGTCGCCGTTGGCGCGCGCCGAGGTCTGCGTCACCTTGCCCAGCAGCTTCGAGCCCTTGGGCAGCACCGTCTTCCCTTCCGACTTCACGTCGGAGGTGGTCTTGGCTTCCACGGCGTCGCCCACCTTGGCCTTCTTGCTGTCCAGTGACTTGGTCAGCTTGGCGTTGATGGCGGTGCCACTGGCCAAGCCGGCGTTGGCGCCGCTCGGGCCCGCGCCGGCGTTGGCCGCGCCCTGCGCGCTGCCGGCCGCTTTGCCGGTCGTCGAGCTCTGTCCCTGCGCGGCATTGACGTCCTGCGTGGCGGACGTATTGCTGTTCGCGTTGGCATCCGCACCCGAGGGCGCGGCGGTGGCGCTCGCCCCGGTCGCGCTCGAGCCCTGCGTCTGGCTCGTGGCGGAGGTCTGCGCCATCGCCGCCCAGCTCAGCACTGCGATGCCCAATCCCAGAACCAACCACTTCTTCATTGCTATCCTCCTGTGGATCCGGCCCCGCCGTCGGACGGCTTGCTCAGAATCTCTTCTCTCTTGGTGGACTTCGGGCCTGTCCGCTTGAGATGCTGATAGGAGCTCCTTGCGTCTATTGCCCAGTTTGGAAATTTTTCCCTGGCTTTGTTAACCACTTAGTACACTAGGCTTTCGCGATAAAGTTCTACGAAAGTGACTACGGACGACCGGCGCGCATCCTAATTGCTACATCGGCCCCGGCAGTCTTTAAAGTTCCCCGCCCTTCTTGGCGGGTCTGAGCGTCCCGTATGGCAGAAGAAAAGATCCTGATCGTCGAAGACGAAGAGAACGAACGCGCCGGGCTGGCGGAGCTGGTCGGCGCCTGGGGTTACCGCACCGAGACAGCGAAGGACGGCGTCGAGGGCCTGGAGAAGGTCATCGCGTGGCAGCCTTCGATCGTGATCACCGACCTGAAGATGCCGCGCATGAACGGCCTCGAGCTGCTGGAGCGCGTGGCCGAGACTTCCACGCCGGTGATGGCCATCCTGGTGACCGCGCAGGGCTCGGGCGAGATCGGCTTCGAAGCCGGGCGCATCGGCGCTTACAGCTACATCGAGAAGCCCATCGACCCGCAGCGGCTGCGCGACCTGCTGACGCATGCGGCCAAGCAGCGCACCACCGAGCGCGAGCTGGAAGTCACGCGCCGCCGGCTGCGCGACACCGGCGTGCTGGGCGCGCTGGTCGGCGGCTCCAAGCGCATGCAGGAGATCTTCCACCTCATCGAGCAGGTCGCGCCGTCGACCGCCTCGGTGCTGATCACGGGCGAGAGCGGCACGGGCAAAGAGATGGTGGCGCGCGCCATCCACGAGTTGAGCCCGCGCAAGTCGAAGCCGTTCGTCGCCATCAACTGCTCGGCCATCCCGGAGACGCTGATCGAGAGCGAGATCTTCGGCCACGAGAAGGGCGCCTTCACCGGCGCGCTCGAGCGCCGCGCCGGCTGCTTCGAGCTGGCGGAAGAAGGCACGCTGCTGCTCGACGAGATCGGCGAGATGCCCGCCGGCACGCAAGCGAAGCTGTTGCGCGTGCTGGAAGACCACAAGCTGCGCCGCCTGGGCAGCAAGGTCGAGACGCCGGTCGACGTCCGCGTGCTGGCCGCGACCAACAAGGTGCCCGAAGACGCCGTCGCGCGCGGCGAGCTGCGCCAGGACCTTTACTACCGTCTGGACGTCTTCAACATCCACATGCCGCCGCTGCGCGACCACAAGGAAGACCTGCCGCAGCTGACGGAAGCGCTGCTCGCGCAGGTGTGCGAGAAGCACGGCCGCAACGTCAGCGCGGTGAGCGAACCGGTGACGCACCTGTTCCAGTCGTACTCCTGGCCGGGCAACGTGCGCGAGCTGCGCAATACGCTGGAGCGCGCGGTCATCGTGTGCGAGGGCGCGACGGTGGAGCCGCGGCACCTGCCGCCGGGTTTCGGCAGCCAGCTCACCAAGGTCCCGGTGTCGGACGCCAACAGCATCCGCCTGGGCGTGGGCACGACCGTGGAGGAGGCGGAGAAGCAGCTCATCCTCAAGACGCTGGAATCCACCAACAACAACAAGACGCGCGCCGCCGAGATCCTCGGCATCAGCCTCAAGACGCTGCACAACAAGCTGAAGGAGTACAACGCGCACAGCGTCGCGGCGGCCGAGACCGGCACCTAGAGTAAGCTGGCCGAACCCATGATGTTTCCCCGGCTGCGCCTCAAGACGAAGCTGGTGCTCTCCATCAGCGGCATGGTGGTGGCCGTGGTGGCCACGCTCTCCTCCGTCTACATCTCGCGGCTGGTGCAGAACCGCATCGCGGAAGCCTACGAGAGCGGCGATTTCGTGGCGCACCAGGTGTTCCACGCCACGCGCGAGGCGCTCACGCAGGACCTGAACGACCCGCGCCTGCGCACCCGCGATCCCAACGACGTCGACGCGCTCATCCAGGAATCGCTCGAGACCGATCCGGGCGTGAACTCGCTCATCGAGTCCATCGTGGGCTACTCGCCCACCATCTACGACGTCGCCATCGCCGACCACAACGGCCGCGCGCTGCTGCACTCCGACGCGCAGGCCATCGGCGCCACCCTCCCCGCGCGCGAGGAGTTCCTGAAGATCCGCGACGGCGGCATCCGCCGCCAGCTCCAGGTCATCTACGGCGCCCCCAAGGTCTACGAGGTGCAGATCGCGCTCGAGCGCAACGGCAAGCCCTTCGGCTCCATCCGCGTGGGCGTCTCGACCGTCTTCCTGAAGAGCGAGCTGCAGCCGCAGATGGACCGCGCGCTGCTGTTCTCCGGCATCGCCATCTTCGCCTCGCTCATCCTCGCCGCCATCGTGTCGAACGTGGCGCTGCATCCGCTGGAAGCGATCGCGCGCCGCCTCGACCAGCTCTCCGCCGGCCAGATCCAGGCGGAGACGGCGGAGGAAGCCGCCGACTCGGCCCCGCGCAACGACGAAGTCGGCGTCGTCACCACCAAGCTGAACCGCCTCGGCCAGAAGATGCGCGACGTGCAGGAGGTCTTCTCCGCCTTGAAGGAGAACCTCGACCAGATCATGGCCAACCTGCAGGACGGGTTGATGCTGTTCACGCGCGACGGCCGCGCGGTGCTGGTCTCGGCCTCGGTCGAGTCCTTCGTCGGCAAGCCGCGCGGCGCCATGCTCGGCCAGACCGTGGATCAGATCTTCGACGACTCCACCGACCTCGGACGCCTGGTACTGACGAGCTACGAGCTGCACCATCCGCTCGAGCTGAGCGAGGTGCAGCTCGGCGGGCGCCGCGTGCAGGTCACGCTCGACTTCATCGAGGAGCGCG
>DATIBR010000036.1 GCA_035457425.1 Terriglobales bacterium | reverse complement strand
ACCTGCAGCGCGGCGGGTCGCCGACGGCCTTCGACCGCATGCTGGCGACGCGCTACGGCATGGGCGCGATCGACATGGTCCACAAGGGCCAGTCCGGCTGCATGGTCGCGCTCAAGGGCACGGACATCGTGTCGATCCCGATCGCCGAGGCCATCGGCAAGACGCGCCTGGTGGGCGACGACCTGATCGAGGTCGCGCTCGGGTTGCACGAGATGCTGCCGAAGAAGGAAGAAGTGGTCTAGGCGGGCGCGCCTTTTTCGGCGGTCGAGAGCTGCGTCGCGAGCTCGCGGATGCGGCGCAGGTCGAGCTTCCCTGTCCCCAGGTACGGCAGCGCCTCCACGCGCATGAACTGATTGGCGCGGGGCTTCCAGAGGGGCGGCAGGTCACTGGCCGCAAACTTTTCCAGCACCGGCTTGAGCTGCTCGTCGGGCAGGGTGTGCAGCACGACGAGGCGCTCGCCCTTCTTCTCGTCGGGCACGGCGGTCACGGCGAAGGCCTGCTCCGGGCTTTCGGCGAGCTCGTGCAGCTTCTCTTCCACCTTGAGGTGCGGGACCATCTCGCCGCCGATCTTGGAGAAGCGGCTCAGGCGGTCGGTGATGGTGAGGAAGCCGTCCTCGTCCATGGCGGCGATGTCGCCGGTGGTGTACCAGCCGTCGCGCAGGACGTCGGTGGTCTTGTCAGGGCGGCCGAGGTAGCCCTGCATCACGTTGGGTCCGCGGACGAGGAGCATGCCGGGCCGGCCGGTGGGGAGCGCGACGCCGGTGTCGGGATCGACGACGCGGACGCTCATACCCGGCAGGGGGTGGCCGATGCCGCCGCGCTTGTGCCCGACCTGGCGGAAACCGGGCGCGCGATAGTCGCGCGTATTCACCGCGACGACCGGCGCGCACTCGGTGCAGCCGTAGCCTTCGAGCGGGCGAATGCCGAAGGTGTCTTCGAAGGCGTCGGCGAGGCGCTGCGGAAGCTTCTCCGCGCCGACGATGACGAACTGGAGCGAGCCGAGGTCCTCGGGCGGGATGCGGCGGACGTAGGCCTGGAGGAACGTCGGCGTGGCGACCATGAACGTGGCGCGGTACTTCGCGACCAGGCCGCCGATGACGCGGGCGTCGAGCGGGTTCGGGTGATAGACCACGCCGATGCCGAGGTTCGCCGGCATCCACAGGCAGACCGTGAAGCCGAAGGAGTGGAAGAACGGCAGGATGCCGAGCACCTTGTCGTCGCCCTGGAGCGCGAAGGTCTGGCCGATCTGCTCGACGTTCGAGCCCACGTTGAAGTGCGAGAGCATCACGCCCTTCGGGTCGCCGGTCGAACCGGAGGAGAAGATGATGGTCGCAAGGTCGTCGATCTTCGCCGCTTGCTTGCGGCCGAGGGCGCGCTCGAGCAGCGGCATGGGGAAGGTCCACGCCATGACAAAGGCCGCGAGCTTCTCGAAGAAGCCGGGGTTGGCGGCGAGGTCCTCGAGCAGCACCGTCTTGCCGGGGACGGCGATCTTCACCTTCTCAAGGAAGAGCTGCGAGGTGATGACGGTCTGGAGGTTCGTCTGCCGCGCAGAGGACGCCACGGCTTCGTCGGAGGCGGTGTAGTTCAGGTTCACCGGCACCTTGCCGATGAGCACGGCGGCGAAGTTGACGAGCGCGCCGGCGACCGAGGGCGGCAGAAGAACGCCCACCATCTCCTGTCCTTGCCAGACTTTCCTCAAGCGACGTGCGAGGAAGACGGTCTTCACCAGCGCGCCGCCGAAGCGGAGCTTCTCGACCTTCCAGTCGGCCATGAAGAAGCGGAAGGGATGGTGGCGGGCGGTGTGGACGAAGCCGCGGTGCAGCGGCAGCATCTTCTGCTTGCGGTGGCGAGGCCAGGCCTCGGTGTGGAGCGCCTGCACGGCGTTGCGCACTTCGAGCGCCGTGGAGGTCGCGGGCATCGGCTTGCCGAAGCTGACGGTGACCGGATACGGGATGCGCCGCGGCCACTTCCACAGGAAGCGTCCGGCTTCGAAGCTGAAGATGGAGCCCCAGACGCCGTCGAGGTGCACGGGCACGATGGGGGCGTCGACGTCTTTCATGATGCGCTCGAAGCCGCGGCGGAACGGAAGGAGCTGCCCGATGCGCGTGATCTGGCCTTCGGCGAAGATGCAGACGACCTGGCCGCGCTGGATCGCGCTGGTAGCCTCGCGCAGCGAGCGGATCATCTCGCGCGGGCGCTGCTGGCTGGAGATGGGGATGGCCTTCATGATCTTCGCCCACGGCTTCACCACCGGGTGCTCATAGATGGCCTGGAAGATGAGGAAGCGAACGAAGCGGTCGGTGGAGGCCATGAGCAGGAGCGCGTCGACGAACGAGAGGTGGTTGCTGACGAGCAGCGCGCCGCCGCGCTCGGGGATGTTCTCGCGCCCTTCGACGCGGATCTTGTAGATGGTGCGGGTGGCGAACCAGAGCGCCAGGCGGAGAAGCGCGTCGGGCAGCAGGCGGACGGCGTAGATGGTGGCGCCGACGATGATCCAGCCGGTGGCGAAGAAGATGGCGCGCGGGGGCAGGCCGGCGACGGTCTGCAGCAAGTAGTAAAGGCCGGCGGCGATGGCCATGCCGACGAAGGAGAGCAGGTTGGTGGCGGCGATCACGCCGCCCTTCTTGTCCTCGGTGGGGCGGTGCTGGATGGCAGCGTTGATGGGCACGGCGAAGAAACCGGCGAAGAAGCCGACCATGCCGAGCAGCATCATGGCGGAGCGCATGTCGCGGCCGAAGTAGGAGAGCGCGATGGCGAAGATGCTCATGCCGATGGCGCCGAGCGGGATGAGCCCGTACTCGATCTTTTCGCCGGAGACGTAGCCGGCGATGAACGAGCCGATGCCGATGCCGATGGCCACGGCGGCGAGCAGCAGGCCGTTCTCGGTGTCGTGGAGTTGCAGGTAGTCGTGGCCGAAGAAGTAGACGTTGTTCGTCATGAGCGCGGCGACGAACCAGAAGAACGTGGAGCCGACCACGCAGAGGGCGAGCACGTTGTCCTCGGCGATGAGGCGCATCTTCTCCCACAGGTCGGCGACGAAGTTGGCGCGGAACTTCCGGGAAGGCGCGGCCGCGGGCACGGGCGTCACGCCGAAGCTGGCCAGCAGGCCGAGCACGCTCAGCCCCAGCAGGATGAAGCCGGAAACATACGGCGTGGCGTGGAACCGGTCGGAAAGGAACGCGCCCGCGATGGAGCCGCTCAGCGAGGCGAGGAACGTCCCGAGCTCGATGACGCCGTTGCCCCAGGAGAGCTTCTCGGTCGGCAGCAGCTCCGGCAGCAGGCCGTACTTCGATGGTCCGAAGAGCGCGGCCTGGGTGCTCAGCAGGAAGACGGCGACAAACAGGATGGAGAGGTCGCCGCGCCACAGGCCGATGAGCACGACCAGCATCACGCCGATCTCCATCAGCTTGGTGGCGATGGTGACGGTGCGCTTGCTGTAGCGGTCGGCGAGGAAGCCGCCCGACATCGAGAACAGGATGAAGGGGATATTGAAGAGCGCGTTGACCAGCACGCCGTACTTGTTGCGCGTGGCCTCCGGGATGGCCATGCCGAGGACAAAGAAGATGGCCAGGTTCTTGAGGACGAGGTCGCTGAAGGCGCCCTGGAACTGGGTGGCGATGAGCGCCCAGAAGCCGCGCAGGGGGCGCGTTTGGGGCGCGGGCTGAGGGCTGGCCGCTGTGCTCATGCGATAGGGGGCGCGGGCGGTGATTCTAACCCATCCCTAGAACGCAACCGCGGATTCCTCTTGCATGGCGGTTTTAGCTCAGGCAGTCTCGTGCGTTCCGTGGAAATGCAGGTCCCTCGACTCGTCCGGGATGACCTCCGTAAGGTGAGAGAAGCTGCATGGACGCCGTCGCACGCTACTTCCGCTTCGAGCAGCACAAGACCGGCTACGGGCAGGAGGCCGTGGCCGGCCTGACGACGTTCATGACGATGAGCTACATCATCATCGTGAACCCGGCGATCATGGCGGCGGCGGGGCTGCCGAAGGAAGCGTCGATGGTCGCGACGGTGGTGACGGCGATCTTCGGCACGGTGCTGATGGGGGTGTATGCGAACCGGCCGTTCGCCATCGCGCCCTACATGGGCGAGAACGCGTTCCTGGCGTTCACCGTCGTTGGGCAGCTGCACTTCCACTGGACGCAGGCGCTGGGCGCGGTGTTCATCGCGGGCGTGCTGTTCATCGTGCTGACGATCACCAAGGTCCGCCAGTGGCTGCTGGACGCGGTGCCGATGAACCTGCGCTACAGCTTCGCGGTCGGCATCGGGCTGTTCATGACGTTCATCGGGCTGAACGAGACCGGCATCGTCACGGTCGGCGTCGC
Organism: Terriglobales bacterium; assembly: GCA_035457425.1. Lineage (NCBI taxonomy): Bacteria > Pseudomonadati > Acidobacteriota > Terriglobia > Terriglobales > Terriglobales bacterium. Next base: position 16,358 of record DATIBR010000036.1, on the reverse strand, counting down.
GGGCGCGCCGGTGCGCACCGGGCACCTGACGTCGGCGCCGGTGCTGGTGGCGGTGTTCGGCTTCCTGCTGATCGCGGTGCTGATGATCCGCAAGTTCCCGGGCGCGATCCTGGTGGGGATCGCGGCGACCACGCTGCTGGCATTCGTCACCGGCGTGGCGCAGTGGCCGGCGGAGTACGTGAGCGCGCCGCCCAGCCTGGCGCCCATCTTCCTGAAGATGGACCTGAAGGGCGCGCTCTCGGTGGGGTTCCTCGGCGTGGTGCTGGTCATCTTCGTGATGGCGTTCGTGGACACCATGGGCACGCTCATCGGGCTCTCGGCGCGCGCCAACCTGCTGGTGGACGGCACGCTGCCGCACATCGAGCGGCCGATGCTGGCGGACGCGCTGGCGACGACGTTCGCGGCGGTCAGCGGGACCTCGACCGCGGGCGCGTACATCGAGTCTGCGACCGGCATCGAGAGCGGCGGGCGCACCGGCTTCACTTCCCTGGTCACGGCGGCGTGCTTCGGGCTGGCGCTGTTCTTCGCGCCGCTGGTGGCGGCGGTGCCGCCGCAGGCCTACGGGCCGGCGCTCATCATCGTCGGGCTGCTGATGCTGGCGCCCATCGTGAGGATCGACTTCAACGACTACACGGAACTCATCCCGGCGTTCGCGGTCGTCGCGCTGATGAGCTTCACCTACAACATCGGCGTCGGAATCACCGCCGGATTCGTGCTGGCGCCCTTCTGCAAGCTGGTGGCCGGGCGGGTGCGCGAGGTGAAGCCGGGCCTGTGGGTGCTGGCGGGGCTGTCGCTGATGTTCTTCGTGTTCTATCCCTACGTGTAACCCCTCGCGGCGATAGGGCTTCCTCGACTCGCGCTCGCTGCTGCTCGCGCTTCGCTCGGAATGACAAGAGAAAAGGGCCGGGGGAGTCGCCGGCCCCTACCCTCGCGAAAGAATCACTTCTCTTTCTTGTTCCACTCCTCGCGCGACATCACGGTGATAGGCGCGAGCTTCTTCCCTTCCAGCGCGTGGTTGAGCGCGGGGAGGGCCTTGTCGGTCGCGGCCTTGAAGTCCGCCGCGGCCTTGTCGAGGCGCTGGCTGATCGTGGTGAAGTTGTCGGCTTGGTCGCGGGTGGGCCGGCCGTCGTACTGGTTGACGGCGCCGTAGAGGATGCCGAGCTTCTCGCGGATCCTCTCCTCGCCGGTAATGCCGCCGCCTTCTTTCACGGCCACCAGCACGCCACGCTGTCTTTCCAGGTCGGCGGCGAGCTGTTCGAGCTGCGCGCGCAGCGCGTCGCCGGCAGGGAGCTTGGCGGCGCGGTCGCGGGCGGCGTCGCGCACGCTGACCACGCTCTCCACGACATACGAGAGGTCGGTGAGGCGGTTGTAGAGCTTCATCACCAGGTCGTGCTGCGCGGCGCGGTCGGCGGCGGTGTGCGTGGAGCGCGGGTCGGGCACCAGCTTGAACTGCGTGGTGTACGTCTCCTTCCCCTTGGTCATCTTCACGCTGTAAGCGCCGGGCGCGATGCGCGGCCCGAAGAACGCGTACTGGTTCTGGATGATGGAGGCGCCGGCCGGGATCTTCGGCGGCTTCATGCGCGTGGGGATCTCGAGGCGTACGAGCCCTTTGCGCTTGTTGCCGGAGACGCTGGTGACCAGGCCGCCCTTGGCGTCGGAGACCTCGACCTTGAGGTCGCCGAACATGTGGCGCTTCTTCTGGTAGTACGCCACGGAAGCGTTGTCACTGAGCGGCCGGCCGTCCCATTCCTGGTCGCCGTCGAAGCGCTGCTCGTTCATAGGGATGAGGAGCACCGAATCGCGGACGGGGAGGAAAGCGGCGTCGGCGTTCAAGACGTCGGCGGTCAGCGCGCGGATGGGCGTGAGGTCGTCGACGACGTAGAAGCCGCGGCCGTGCGTGGCGATGAGCAGGTCACGGTCGCGCGGGTGCACCGCGACGTCGCGCACCGGGACGTTGGGCAGGTTGCCGGTGAACTGCGCCCAGTTCATGCCGCCATCAAGCGAGAGGAACAGCCCCAGCTCGGTGCCGACGAACAGCAGGTTGGACTTCACGGTGTCTTCGCGGATGACGTGCGCAAAGCCCTGGATGGCGGACGTGGCCAGCGACTTCCACGTCCGGCCGTAGTCCGCAGTCTTATAGACGTAGGTCTTCATGTCGCCGGTCATGTGGCCGTCGAAGGTGGCGTACGCCGTGCCGGGGGCGAAGCGGCTGGCGACGACGGAGGAAACCCAGGTGTTGGGCGGAAGGCCGGGAACGTTCTTCACGACGTTGTTCCAGGTCTTGCCGCCGTCGCGCGTGAGCTGCAGGTTGCCGTCGTCGGTGCCGGCCCAGAGGACGAGCGCGTCGAGCGGCGACTCGGAGATGGCGAAGATGGTCTCGTAGGCCTCGGCGTCGGAGTTATCCACGGTGACGCCGCCGGACTCCTCCTGCTTGAGCCACTCCGGGTTGTTGGTGGTGAGGTCGGGGGAGATGCGCGCCCAGGTGTCGCCGCGGTCGGTGGAGCGCATGAGGAACTGGCTGCCGAGGTAGAGCGCGCCGGACTTGGCGCCGATGTGCATGCCGGTGTTCCAGTTGAAGCGCAGCTCGGGCTCGCCCGGCTTGGGGAGCGGCCGGATGTCCTTCATCTCGCCGGTGGACTTGCGCAGGCGCGAAGCGTGGCCGCCCTGGTACTCGACGAAGACGATGTCGGGATCTTTGGGGTCGACCATCGCCCAGAAGCCGTCGCCGAAGCCGATGTTGCGCCAGTGGCGGTTGTAGATGCCGCCGGGATAATTCGACGGCCCCATCCAGGTGCCGTTGTCCTGCAGGCCGCCGTAGACGTTGTAGGGACGCTCCATGTCGTAGCTCACGTGGTAGAGCTGCGCGATGGGGATGTTGGAGTAGAAGCGGAAGTGGCCGCCGCGGTCGAACGAGGCGTAGATGCCGCCGTCGGTGCCGACCAGGAGGTGCTCGTTGTTCTGCGGGTCGATCCAGACGGCGTGGAAGTCGCCGTGCGCGCCTCCGCCGCCGCCGATGCCCGAACCGGAGAAGGTCCTGCCGCCATCGTCGGATACGGTGAAGTTGAACCCCGGCTTGTAGAGGCGGTCGGGGTTGACGGGGTCGACGACGAGGCGCGCGAAGTAGAACGGGCGCCCCGTCAGGTTGAAGGCGTTGTTCATCTCCTTCCAGGTGGCGCCGGCATCGTCGGAGCGATAGAGCGCGGTGCGCTTCGCCTCGACCAGGGCGTAGACGCGGTTGGCCATGCTGGGCGCGACCACGACGGCGATGCGGCCGATCGGGTCTTTTTCGCCGCCGGCGGGCAGGCCGTTAGTGAGCTTGTTCCACGTCTTGCCGCCGTCGGTGGACTTGAAGAACGCGCTCTTGGGGCCGCCCGACTCGAAGCTGTAGGGCTTGCGGCGGAACTGCCACATGCCGGCGTAGAGCACGTCGGGGTTCGTGGGATCCATGGAGAGGTCGGCGCAGCCGACGTCGGGATCGACGTAGAGCACGCGCGTCCAGGTCTTGCCGCCGTCGACGGTCTTGTAGAGACCGCGCTCCTCGTTGGCGTTCCACAGGTGGCCGGTCGCGCAGACGTAGACCATGTTGGAATCCTTGGGATTGATCACGATGCGCGCGATGCGCTCGGAATCCTTCAGGCCGAGGAACTGCCAGTTGTCGCCGCCGTCGGTCGAGCGATAGACGCCCGCGCCCACGGAGACGCTGTTGCGCGTCCAGGATTCGCCGGTGCCGACCCAGATGGTCTTCGGGTTGTTGGGATCCACCTTGACGGCGCCGATGGAGAGCACCGGCTGCTTGTCGAAGACAGGCTGGAAGGTGACGCCGTTGTCGCGCGAGCGAAAGACGCCGCCGGCAGCCGCGCCGACGTAGATGGTGAGCTTCTGGCCTTCGTGGACGGCGTCAAGGTCGGCCACGCGGCCGCCGGTGACGGCGGGACCGATGGGCCGCGCCTCGTAGCCGCCGAAGGTGTCGGAATCGATGGGGGCGGCGGCCGGCGCCGCGACCTTCGCAGCCGCCGGTCTCGCTGCCGGACGCGCAGCCGGCGACTTTTGCGGTTGCTGCGCCAGCGCCGAGACGGCCAGCGCCGCCAGGAGCCACACGGAGAGCATGGGGACGCGAAGGTCCCGCAGGAACGTGATCATGATTCCCTCGCCTGAATAAAGGTTCGGGGCCCTACTGCTTGGGTTTGTCTTCCGTCTTCGGTTTGTCCGCAGGCTTGGCCGGCGGCGGGTTGGTCTGCGCGGGCTCCTTCTTCTCCTCCGGAGAGGCCGCGGCCGGCGCGGGCGGCGGCATGTTGAAGATGGCCGCGTCCACCGGGACGTTGATCTCGATCTTGTCCATGATGAACTTCTGCCGCTCGGGGCGGCCCTTGGGGCCGGCCTCCACCGCGTGCGCCATCATCATGCCGTCGACTTCCTTGTAGTCGCCGATGGAGGCTTCGCTCTCGACGATGTTGCCCTGGCGCGTCCGCTTCGACTCGCTCTTGATCTCGAGGAAGCTGTCGGCGTCGAGATAGAGCAGCTTCTCCGTCCCGTTCTTCATCGTGACCTTGAGCTTGTAGGCGTCGGCGCCCTCAACCTTCTCCTTGCCCAGCAGCTCGACCTTGTTGCCCTTCTCCTTGTAGTCGACGAGCGGGCCGTCGATGTCGGAGTCGTCGGCCATCTCCTTGGCTTCGTCGGGCGAGACCGGCTCGGGGTCCTTCTTTCCCTGGAACGGCATGAGCTGCCAGCCGTTGGTGCCGTCGTAGGCCTGGATGCCGGTCATGCCCTGGACGTGGATCTCCAGGCGCTGCTTGTTGGGGCGCATCTGGTAGGCGGTGATGGGGAGTTCCATGCCGTTGGGCAGCGCCAGCCGGCCGGTAGCCTTCATGGTGTTGACGGACTTGAGCTTAGCCATGCCGCCGTGGGCTTCGATGTTCTTAGCGATGACCTGGTCGACGGTCAGCTCCTGCGCGAGCAGCGGCAGGGCGATGAACAGGATCAGGGCGGCGAGTAAGAGCTTGCGTTGCATCGAGAGTTCTCCTGTGTGTAGGCGTGGGCTGGCAAGCCGCGCGAAGGTTAGAGCGCCGAATCATCGCGCAGCAGGTAAGTGACTGGAACGGTTGACGATACGCCCCGGCCTCCCGAGAGTCAAATGCGCGCCACGGAGGCGCTGGAAGTGATACGGGGGCGCGTGAGGGGAAGTTCCACGACAGCTAGTCGTCGGCTTCGCTCTCGCGCAGCGCGGCCTGCTGCACGTTCAGCGGGATGGCGCTGCGCACGATGACGTACAGGATGGGGATGATGAACAGGTTGAGGAAGGTGGAGACGATCATCCCGCCGAAGACGGTGGTGCCGACGGAGTGGCGGCCTTCGGCACCGGCGCCGGTGGCGAACACCAAAGGCGTGACGCCGAGGATGAAGGCGACCGAGGTCATCAGGATGGGGCGCAGGCGGAGGCGCGCGGCTTCCACGGCGGCCTCGAACAGGCCCATGCCGCGTTGCTGGAGCTGCTCGGCGAACTCGACGATCAGGATGGCGTTCTTGCTGGCCAACCCGATGAGCATGAGCAAGCCGATCTGGCAGTACACGTCATTCTGCTGGCCCTTCAGGTACTGCCCGACGAGCGCGCCGAGCACGCCCATCGGCACCGCGAGCAGGATGATGAACGGCAGCACGAAGCTCTCGTACTGCGCGGAGAGCGTGAGGTAGACGACGAGCAGGCCGAGTCCGAACAGGATCATGGACTGGCCGCCGGACTGGATCTCCTCGAGCGCGAGGCCGGTCCACTCGAAGCTGTAGCCCACCGGCAGGTTCTGGCGCGCGACTTCCTCCATCACCTGGATGGCCTGACCCGAGCTGTAGCCCGGGGCGGCGCTGCCGTTGATCTCGGCCGTGCGGAACAGGTTGTAGTGGCTGATGACGGAGGAGCTGGTGGTCTCGCTGACGTTCACCAGGCTCTCGAGCGGGACCATCATGCCGTTGTCGGCGCGGACGTAGAACTGGCGCAGGTCGCGCGGCTGCGTGCGGTACTGCTTGTCGGCCTGCACGTAGACGCGGTAGGAGCGGTTGTTGAAGTCGAAGTCGTTCACGTACTGCGAACCCATGTAGATGGCCAGCGCCGAGGTGATCTGCGAGAACGGCACGCCCAGGCTCTTCGCCTTCTCGCGGTCGATGGTCACGAGGTACTGCGGCTCGCGCGCGCTGAAGCTGGAGAAGAGCCCCTGCAGCTCCTTGCGCTCACGCGCCTTGCCGAGCAGTCCGTTGAGCGCGCTCTGCATCTCTTCCAGCGTGCCGGGGCCGGTCTGCTGCAGCTGGAACTGGAACCCGCCGTAGGCGCCCAGGCCTTCGACGGGCGGCGGCGCGAACGGCACCACGATGGCTTCGTTGATGCCCATCAGCGGCCCGCGGAGGTGGTTGATGACCGCGGTGGTGGAGTGCTCATCTCCCTTGCGCTGGTCGAATCCTTTCAGGCTGATGAAGATCATGGCGCGGTTGGAGGCCGCGCCGCCGAAGCTGAAGCCCGGCACCGCGAACACGCCCTCGATGTCCTGGCTCTGGGCGAGGACCGCCGTCACTTTGTCGGCGACCTTGGTCGTGTACTCCAGCGACGCGCCGTCGGGCGCCTGCACCAGCACCATGAACCATCCCTGGTCTTCCTCTGGGACGAACGCGGTCGGCACCAGCCGGTAGGCGCCGTAGGTGAGCGCGAGCCCGACGAGGAACACCGCCACCACCGCGGTCTTGCGGCCTTCCAGGTAGCCGAGCCATCCGGTGTAGCGCTGGGTGAAGCGCTTCAGCGCCTCGTCGAAGCCACGGAAGAGCGCGTTCTTCTTGCCGTGGGTGGATCGCAACAGCAGCGCGGAGAGCGCGGGCGTGAGCGTGAGCGCGTTGAAGGCCGAGAGCGCGATCGAGAACGCGATGGTCAGCGCGAACTGCTGGTAGAGACGGCCGGTCGTGCCGGGGAACAGCGACACGGGGACGAACACCGCTATCAGCACCAGCGAGGTGGCGATGACGGCGCCGGTGACCTCGCCCATCGCGACTTCCGACGCCTGGCGGGCGTCGTGCAGGCCCTCCTCGAGGTGGCGCTCCACGTTCTCGATGACGACGATAGCGTCGTCGACGACCAGGCCGGTGGCGAGCGTGATGCCGAACAGCGTGAGCGTGTTGATGGAGAATCCGAAGAGCTTGACGAAGGCAAAGGTGCCGATGAGCGACACCGGGATGGTGACGGCGGGGATGAGGGTCGAGCGCCAGCTCTGCAGGAACAGAAAGATGACGAGGATGACGATGATGATGGCTTCGACCAGCGTCTTGAGCACCTCGCGGATGGACTCGCCGACCGCGATGGTGGTGTCGAAGGCGATGGCGTACTTCAGCCCCGGGGGGAACTGCCTGGAAAGCTGCTCGAGCGCGTCGCGCACGCCTTTGTCGACTTCGAGCGCGTTGGCGTTGGAGAGCTGCATCACGCCGATGCCGATGGCCTCGTGGCCGTTGTAGGTGAGGTTGGAGGAGTAGCCCTCGGCGCCCAGCTCGGCGCGGCCGACGTCGCGCAACTGGACGAGCGAGCCGTCGGGTCCGCGCTTCAGGATGATGCTCTCGAACTCGCGCGGTTCCGAGAGCCGGCCGACCGCGCGCACCGAGATCTGGAAGGCCTGCGACGAGAAGGTGGGCGGCTGCCCGACCTGGCCGGCGGCGACCTGGACGTTCTGCTCGCGCAGCGCGGCGACCACGTCGCCGGGCGTGAGGTTGCGCTTGGCGAGCCGGATGGGGTCGAGCCACAAGCGCATGGCGTACTTGCGCTCGCCGAAGATGATGACGTCGCCCACGCCCTTCACGCGTTTGAGCGCGTCGCGGACGTAGACGTCGAGATAGTTGGAGATGAAGAGCGAGTCGTACTTGCCGTCGGGCGAGTAGAACCCGGCAGCCATGACGAACGAGCCCGAGTTCTTGAAGATCTGCACGCCGGTGGTCTGGACCTCGGCGGGCAGGCGGCCGAGCGCGGTGGAGGCGCGGTTCTGCACGTCGACGGCGGCGATGTCGACGCTGCGGTTCAGGTCGAAGGTGGCGGTGATCTGGCTGGAGCCATCGTTCGCGCTCTGCGAGCTGATGTAGCGCATGCCCTCGGCTCCGTTGATGGCCTGCTCGAGGATGGTGGTGACGCTGGTCTCGACCGCCTGCGCGTTCGCGCCGGTGTAGAACGACCCTACAGTGATCTGCGGCGGCGCCAGCGTCGGGAACTGCGCGACCGGCAGCGTGGGGATGGCGATGGCGCCCGCCAGGATGATGAGCAGCGAGCACACCGTCGCGAACACCGGACGTCGAATGAAGAACTTTACAAACATCGCTTCCCTGTTCGGTAGCTGTCAGGTGGCAGCCGGTAGTGGGCCTGGCTCTTGTTAGCCACGAACTCCCGACTACTAACTGCCTGGGTTTACCGGCATGCCGTCAGCCAGCATCTGCACGCCGCTGACGATGACCTTCTCGCCGGGATTGATGCCGTCGAGCACCACGTAATCGTTGCCGATGACCTCGCCGAGCTTCACCGAGCGCTGCTTGGCGACGGTCTTGCCGTTCTCGCTGGCCGCGACGAAGGCGAAGGTCTGGCCCGCCAGCCGCGAGACCGCCGTCACCGGGATCATCGGGCGTTCCTGCTCGCGGAAGATGACGCGCGCGTGCACCACCTGCTCGTTGCGGAAGCGCCGCTCGGCGTTCGGCACGTTGGCCTTGAGCAGCAGCAGCTGCGTCTCGGGGTCGACGCGGGGCGAGACGAACGAGGCCGTGGTCCGCGCCATCGGCTTGCCCTCTTCGTCGAGCAGCTCGATGGGCATGCCGACCCTCACTTCGCCGCTCTTTTCCGCGGGGACGGAGATGTAGGCCTCGAGGTCGCCGCCGGTGTCGAGCGTGGTCAGGATGGTCTGATTGGTGACGCGGTCGCCCACACGCACGGGAATGTCGCCGACGATGCCCGCCTCCGGCGCCTTCACCAGGAAATAGTGAAGCTGGACGCGCTGCTGGCGGACATCGGCCTGCGTGGCGTCGAGCTCGGCCTTGGAGGCGTCGTAGGCAGCCTGCGCGAGGTCGAGTTCCTGCTTCGAGATCACGCCGGCGGCAAACAGGTTCTTCTTCCGCTGGAGGTCCTGGCCGGTGTAGGCGACGGCGGCTTCGCGGGCGCGCGTGCCGGCCTCCTGCGAGACCACGGTCGCTTCCTGTTTGCGGGGGTCGATCTCCAGGAGCGGCTGGCCGGCCTGCACCGATTGCCCGGCGCGGACGTGGATGCGCGTGACCTGGCCTTCGACCTCCGGCTGCAGCACGGAGGCGTGGCGCGAACGCAGCGTCGCGATGTACTCGGTGAAGTCACCGACCTTCTGCAGGCTGGCCGTCTGGACTTTGACCGGCATCGCGGGCGGTCCGCCGGCGCCTTCTACCTTGTTCTTGCCGCAGCCGGCGAGCACGGCAAGGGCGATCAGGAGTGCGACTGGGGTCTGGGGGCGTTGCAGCATTTGCTTCCGGTCTCCAAAGTATGAACGGATGATGATTGCGCAGGGTCCCGAACTCTTGAGTGTAGATGAGGCGGGCGCGAACACGATGCGAAAAGTTTGCGAACACCGCTGCGGGACGGGCACTATTACCCCAACAGGAGGCCAGCATGTCGCAAAGTGCATACACCAAGCTCGCGGCGTTCATCTTCGCGCTGCAAGCCGCCGCGCAGCTCGCGCGCTCGGTCCTACAGACACCGGCAGCCATCGGGAACTTCCAGATACCGGTGTGGTTCAGCTACGTCGCGGTCGTGTTCCTCGGCGTGCTGTCATGGCTGGGATTTCGCGCGGCACGGAGCTAGGACGACTCATCGCCGGGATGCGTCATTCCGTTGCAAACGTGTCTCCAGTCGATTACAACCAATCGTCTAATAGAAGCCCCACCCAACTCACTCCCCACAGGTGATGTGATGAAAGCTCGCGCGCTGTGCCTTGTCCTGATGATCCTCGCGGTGCTCTCGGCGGCCGACGCCGCCGCCGAGGCGGTGCCGTTCCGGCGCGCCATCGAGCTGGCGCTGCGGCACAGCGGGACGATGGCCATCGCGTCGGCCGACCAGCAGCGCGCGCACGCCAACTACCTCGAGCTGCGCAACATGTACCTGCCGCAGGTGACGCTCGGCTCCGGGCTGGGCTACTCGTACGGCTACCCGATGTCCATCGAGGGCTCCGCGCCCACCATCTTCAACGTCGACACGCGGCAGTACGTCATCAACCCCAGCCATCGCGCGTTCATGAAAGCGGCGAAGGTGGACTGGAACGCGACCGCGCTCAACAACCAGGACAAGCGCAACCAGGTGATCCTGGAGACTTCGAGCGCCTACATCGAGCTCGACAAGCTGACCTCGGCGATGCACGTGCAACAGCAGCAGGAGCAGGCCGCGCTGCGCATGGAGCAGATCACGGGGGAGCGCGTGCAGGCCGGCCTGGACGCCGAAGTCGCGCTGACGAAAGCGAAGCTGGCGACCGCGCGCGTCCGGATGCGGATGGCGCAGGCCGCCGGCGCGGCCGACGTGCTGCGCATGCGGCTCTCGCAGTTGACCGGCCTGCCGGCCGATTCGATCGAGACGGTGACGGAGAGCGTGCCGCGGCTACCGGACGTAAGCCAGGAGGAGAACCTGAGCGAGAAGGCCGCGAACGCCAGCCCGGCGGTGCGCTTCGCGGACGAGACCGCGCGCGCGAAGCAGCTGCGCGCCGAGGGCGAGCACAAGTCGCTCTGGCCGCAAGTCGACCTCGCGGGCTCCTACGGCATGTTCGCCAGGTTCAACAACTTCGAAGACTTCTTCAAGAAGTTCCAGCGCAACAACGCGAGCATCGGCCTGGCCATCCGCTTCCCTGTCCTGAACTTCTCGGGACGCGCGCACGCCGAAGCCGCGGACGCCGAGGCCATCCGCGCGAAAAAAGAAGCCGAGGGCGTGAAGCAGCAGGTGTCGTCGGAGACGCTGCGGCTGCAGCGCACGGTGAAACAGCTGGCGGCGGCGCGCGAGGTCGCTCGGCTGGAGCACGCGCTGGCGCGGTCGGACGTGGACTCGGTGAACGCGCGCGTGCAGGCCGGGACGGCCTCGCTGCGCGACCAGGAAGAGGCGCGCGTGGCCGAGGCCGAACGCTACTCGCAGTTCCTCGATGCCGATTTCGAGCTCAGCAAGGCGCAGATGCAGCTCCTGACGATGACGGGCGAGATCGAGGGCTGGGCGCTGAAGTAGGCCGGCAGCTCGCGGCCTGCCGGCTCGCGGCAGCGTGCCTCCGCGGCGAGCCGCCAGCGGTCAGCCGCCGGCCTTTATACTGCTCGCTTGTTCCCCTATATCAAGATCGGACCGCTCGAGCTCGGCACGTTCGGGCTCGTGGTGTGGCTGGCGCTGGTCGCCAGCTACTACGTGCTGCGCGGCGAATTCCGGCGGCGGCGGCTGCCGGGCGATGCCGCGAACCTGACGCTGCTGCTGGGCGTGATGGGCGTGGTCGGTGCGAAACTCTACTCGGCGTTCGAGACGCCGCATGAGCTGGCCGCGCATCCCTTCGAGACCCTCTTCAGCCGCACAGGCTTCACGTGGCACGGTTCGCTCGTCTTATGCGCGCTGACGCTGCTGTGGTGGGCGCGCCACCACAGGGTCCCAGTGCTCGTCCTGCTCGACGCGTGCGCGCCCGCGACCGCGCTCGGCTACGGCATCGGACGGCTGGGCTGCCTGGTCTCGGGCGACGGCGATTACGGCATCCCGACTTCCCTGCCGTGGTGCATGCGCTTCCCGAACGGGCTGGTGCCGACCAGCGAGTGCGTCCACCCGACGCCCATCTACGAACTCATCCTCAGCGCGCTCATCTTCTGGTTCCTGTGGAACGAGGGCAAGCGGGCAGCGCAGCTGCAGCGGCCCGCGGGGACGGTGCTGGGCGAGTATTTCTTCCTGACGGGCGCGGCGCGGTTCTTCATCGAGTTCATCCGGTACATCGAGGGCAAGAGCTTCGCATTGGGCGAGAGCTTCGGGCGCGGCTTCGTCGACTGGTACAACGGCGTATTCGGCATCACGCTGCCGGCGGGATATCCGCACGCGCTCGATACGGCGCAGTTGTTCTCGCTGGGCGAGATGCTGCTGGGAGCGGCGCTGATCGCGGTGGTCGTGCCGCGCTTCCTGCGCGGAAAAGAGGAGCACCGCATCCTGGAGCATACGGCAGCCTTCGGCGAGGCGACGCAGCCGGAGTACACGCCCGCGACCGCGGAGTGCCCGCATCCGGAGCGCTGGCGGATGTACGACACGATGAGCGCCGAGGTCGAGGTGCTCGACTTCCTGAAGGAGCTGGTGAAGACGGCGAAGCCGCGGCTCATCGTGGAGACCGGGACCTTCACCGCGCTCTCGACCATCCGTCTGGCCGAGGGCCTGCGCGAGAACGGCGAGGGCAAGCTCGTCACCATCGAATACGACCCCAGGGTGTTCGCGAAGGCGAAAGAGCGCGTGGAGGCCTCGGGCGTGGCGCGCTGGATCGAGATGCGCAACGAGTCGTCGCTCGACGCGAAGGTGGATGGCCAGATCGACCTGCTGTTCTGCGACTCCGACCTCGCCATCCGGGAGCAGGAGGTGCGGCACTTCCTGCCGCAGATGAGCCCGAACGGGCTGATCCTGATGCACGACGCCAGCACGCACTACAAAGTCGTGCGCGAGCAGGCTCTGCGGATGCAGGCGGAAGGACTGCTCTCCGTGGTATTCCTGCCAACCCCGCGTGGCCTGGTGATCGCGCAGGCGAAGCGGTAGAGACGGCCTTCTGGGCGCCTCTACCGAGAGATCTTGCAGGCGCGTGGCGGGCTCGTCTTCTCGTTCCAACGAAAGGCGCGGAAGCGCTCGCCCGCGACAACGCGTGTGCGGACGCCGTCGATGGTCGCGGGGATCGCCGCGTGCGCCTTGCCGCGCTCGACATAAATGATCATCGCCGTCTCGCCGGGCGCGTCGTCGCTGCGGCCCACGCCAACGCCCACGATGCCCGCCTGCTGCAGCAGGGCCGGCGCGTTGCGCTCCTTGGCGGCCAGGCCGCGCTGGAACTCGTCGCGTTCCAGCGCAAGTGGCCGCGTGCCACCGGCCGCCTGCTCGCTGCGCGCGGTGAACGTAGTCCCGCGGATGACCTTGGTGCGCACGCCTTCGATCTCGCGCGGCACCGGTTGTAGCGTGGCGCCGCTCAGGTAGACCACGATGGCGGGCTCGCCCGGCTGGTCGTCGCTGTGGCCCACGCCGACGCCCGAGATCGCGGGGTCCGACATCAGTGAGGCCGCCCACTTTTCTTTCACGCCCATGGCGCGCGCGAGGGCCCCGGTCGAAAGCGGAGCACTTGCTCCAGCCGGCGCGGCGGCGGATTGCACCGTCGCGGTCGGGGCGCAGCTCACCCCGTGGTCGCTCCCGCCGACGATCGTCGGTAAGGACTTCGTGGTGCTGTTCTGGAGCGCCTGCAGCACGTCCTGGATGGGGTTGGCGACGGTGCTGGTGTCGTTGCCGGCGAAGAGCAGGGCGACGGGCCGCGCGTTGTCGGAGGTGACGACGAGCGAGCCGGAGTCGCCGCCGGCGCTGAAGCTGCCGCCCCCGACCACCACCTGGCCGTGGAAGGTGACGGTAAAGGCCTTCGCGCCGCCGCAGGATCCGTCGTAGTCCACCGAGACGCTGGTGCTGACCGACTGCAGCGCAGAGCAGGTGAGGCCGGTGCTGCGTCCGCTCTTCGCCACCCCGGTGTTCGAGCTCATGACGGTGGCGGGATCGGCGAGTGTCGACGACGGCGGGGCGGCAGCGATGCTGGTCGAGCCGGCCGGTCCCAGCGCGAGAATGCTGCCGCTGGTCGCGACCTGGCCGTCCACGATCTTGCCGATGGCGGCATCGACGTTGCTGCTTTGGAGCGGCGCCTTCTGCGTGAGGTGCGCGACCACCTTGCCCGCGCTGCAGTTGTTGTCGGCGAGTCCGGGCTGGCCGATGGGGTCGCCGGCGTCACCCTTGTCGGACTTCGCGAGGACGTGGTTGTTGCTCAGGATGAAGAGGTCGCCGTCGCGCCGCAGGAGCGCGCCCAGCGTGCCCGAGCAGCACAGGGTCGCAGTCAGGTCGGTGTTGTTGCCGCCGCTGGTGCCGAGCTTGATGGGCGTGTCCTCCGGCTTCGCGTTGGTGTTCGGGTAGACGACGGTCACGCTGGATTTGCCGCGCTGGTTGCTGTTGGCGGTCGCGGTGGCGGTGATGGTGACCTTGTTGTCGGCGGGAAACTTGTCAGGTGCGGTGTAGAAGCCGCCGGCGGTGATGGTGCCGACCGCGGCGTTGCCGCCGGCCACGCCTTCGACGCTCCACGTTACCGCGGGCGTGGTCCCGGAGCTGGCCTTCACGCTGAATTGGCGGCCGGTGCCGAGCGCCAGGGTGGCGCTGCTGGGCGAGACGACCAGGCTGGCGGCGGTCGCGGGCGGAGGCTGCGTCGGCGCCGCCTTGGATCCGCCTCCGCCACATCCGAGGGAGACCAGTACCAACCCAGCCGCAACGCCCATCGCAATCACTCTCATGACCCGTACCTCATGGCCCAAACCGCGGACACCAGAATGTGAGATGCACCCGCAGCGCTGGAGGCAAGGCCGAGCCCACCGCGGAAATTCGCAACAAGATGTCGCCTTGGATGGGGTCGCCTTGTCTAATCGGGGTGGCTTGGTGGGCTCGGCAAACCCTGTTAAGATAACGACTTAATCAAAATGTCTGTGCTCAAAACCCTCTTCCTGAATCCGCCTTCTTTCGAGAACTTCGACGGCGGGGCGAGCAGCCGTTGGCCTGCTACCCGCGAGATCGAGTCCTATTGGTACCCGGTATGGCTGGCCTATCCGGCCGGAATGCTGGAGGGCTCGCGCCTGCTGGACGCGCCGCCGCACCACGTCTCCGGGCAGGAGACCATCGAGATCGGCAAGCAGTACGAATTCCTCGTGCTGTTCACCTCCACCCCCGGCTGGAAGGGGGACCAGGCGCTGGCGACGGCGATGAAAGCGGCCAATCCGAAGCTGAAGGTCTGCTTCGTCGGGCCGCCGGTCACCACCGAACCGAACCGCGCGCTGACCGAGTGCCCGGCCATCGACTTCGTCGTGCGGCGCGAATTCGACTTCGCGACCGTGGAGTTCGCGCAGGGCAAGCCGCTGCACGAGATCCTCGGCATCAGCTACCGCGACCCGCAGACGGGCCAGATCGTGCACACGCCCGACCGCCCGCCGGTCGAGGACCTGGACGCGCTGCCGCACGTCACCGACGTCTACAAGCGCGACCTCGACGTCACCAAGTACAACGTGCCGTTCCTGCTCTACCCGTTCGTCTCGCTCTACTCCACGCGCGGCTGCCCGGCGCAGTGCACCTTCTGCCTGTGGCCGCAGACGCTGAGCGGGCATCCCTGGCGCCAGCGCTCGGTCGACGACGTGGCCGCGGAGATGGCCAAGGCGAAGGAGCTGTTCCCGCACGTCCGCGAGTTCTTCTTCGACGACGACACCTTCAACATCCAAAAGGCGCGCACCATCAAGCTGTGCGAGAAGCTGAAGCCGCTCGGGCTGACGTGGTCATGCACCTCGCGCGTCACCACCGACTACGAGACGCTGAAGGCGATGAAGGAAGCCGGCTGCCGCCTGCTCATCGTGGGCTACGAGTCGGGCGACCCGCAGATCCTGAAGAACATCAAGAAGGGCGCCACGGTCGAGCGCGCACTCGCGTTCTCCAAGGACTGCAAGAAGCTCGGGCTAGTGGTGCACGGGGACTTCATCCTCGGCCTGCCGGGGGAGACCAAGCAGACCATCCGCAAGACCATCGAGTTCGCCAAGGAGATCGACGCGGAGACGATCCAGGTGTCGATCGCGCACGCGTATCCGGGCACCGAGCTCTACGACTGGGCTGACAAGAACAACTTCATCCTCAAGGGCGCGAACATGGTGGACGAAGGCGGCCACCAGCTCGTCATGCTCCAGTACCCGGGCCTGCCGCGCGAGTACGTGATGGAGATGGTCAACAAGTTCTACGACGAGTACTACTTCCGCCCGAAAGCCATCTTCCGCATCGTGCGGAAAGCGGCGTTCGACTCGGTGGAGCGCAAGCGCCTCTACAAGGAAGCCAAGGCGTTCCTGAAGCTGCGCGCCGCGCGCATGAAGCTGAGCAAGAGCCAGCAGGAAGAGCGCGCGCAAAAAGCCGCGGCGGCGGAAGCGTAGTCCTTCCCTCTTCATGGACCTGAAGAAGTATCTCGTGTTGGCGGGGATCATCGTCTCCGGCGCGGTGGGAGACGTGTTGCTGGCGCGCGGCATGAAGACCATGCCGCAGATCGAGATGCACGAGCTCGGCAGCGTGGTCGCCGCCATCCTGAATCCCTGGGTCGCCGGCGGCA